>JALUYG010000146.1 GCA_027013105.1 Mariprofundus sp. | reverse complement strand
TCGAGCATAAATAACGGCTTATCCTTACGCAGCATGCCGGCGGCGATATCGCCGAGCAGGACGTGTTTGACGACATCGGCATGATTGCCGGCATGATAGATATGCTGATAACTGAGCATGGCCGCATTATCACGCCAATTTTCGGCGCTGGCGACAATTTAAATCACGGCAAGACCACTTGTTGTCTCCACGTTGTTATTGACAACCCACATAGCGTAGTCTACATTATGTAGGTTCTATAGGAGGCGCCCATGTTTGCAACCAATGTGCGTAATTTAAAAAAGAATCCATCACTGGCTTTGAGACAGGCGGAACAGGAGCCTGTACTGGTGCTGAAAGGCGATGAACCCAACGCGCTTATCATCCACCTGGACCGATCGGGCATGGGTGGCGAGCAGCTGTTTCGCCCTGCAATCGCAGCCACTTTATATAAAGATAAAACCCTGTCGCTGGGGGCTGCAGCCCGATTAAGCGGCTTACCGCTAACACAGTTTGTCGATCACCTGTCAGGTCTTGGCATCGACATTGTGCGGATGGATGAAACAACCGAGCAGGAAATCAGGGATATTGGCGCATGGCTCGCATCATAGTAGATGCCGGCCCGCTTATTGCATTCGCCAGAGTCCAGGAGGTTGATCTGTTTCACCACCTGTTTGGAGAGATTTGCATCACACCATCGGTGCAGCAGGAGTGTATGGCCAAGCCCTGCGCCGAGCAGGAGATTCTGGATCAAATGATGCAGGCAGCGTGGTTGCATGTATGTAGTGCAACGGAACACAAACAAGCGCTATCACTGAGCCTGGGCAACGGAGAACGTGATTCCATCCACCTGGCGCTGGAAAACTCTCCGGACAGTTTACTGATCATGGATGATTTTCTCGCCCGCAAGCAAGCCATTCGCCTGGAATTAGCTGTGATGGGTACAGTTCGCTTGCTCTATATCGCCGAGCAACGCGATCTTATCAGCAGCGCGGAGATGGTTATATCGAACATGCGAAAACACGGTTATCGCATTTCTACGGAAATCCTTGGTAAAATTCGCAGCGAGCATCATTGACATTGATGACCTCGTAAGCAGGCGAGCGATTAGCGGCCAAATACCTTCTTCAAAATACTGGTGGTGCGCTTGACCGGATTTTTGCGAATGGCGGCCTCTTCTTCGGCCATGTAATGAAAAATTCCCGCCAGCCCTAACTGCACGACATGCTGTGTCAGATTGTCTTTCACATCCGGCATAAACGGCAACGACTGATATTTCCCCATCACGTTGTCATAAGCCTGCACCGCGCCGGCCTGACCGAGCGCTTTTTTCACAATCGGACGCATCTCATCCGATAGCGGCGCGCTCATTTTGCCTTTGAAATATTGGGTGGCGGCATCATCCGGGCCGCTGAGGATTTTTTTCGCATCGGCGAATTTCATGCTCCTGATGGCATCGCCGAAGAGACGTTTGGCCTTGGGCGTGGCCATTTCGGCGGCGCGGTTGAGCCGCAACTCCAGATCATCCATCATCGAGCCCATACCAACCGCGGCGAGCGCTGATTTGACCGTCTGCAGATTCTCCGGCAGTGGAATATGAACCTTCGGATCGGCATTGAAGCCATCTGTTTTCCCCAGTCGGCCCACAACATTTTCCGATCCGACGCGCAGCGCATCCTTGAGCCCGGCGATCATATCCGAGTTGCTAAGCCCCGCCACAGCAGGCAGCGCCGGGGCCGCTGTTTTACCGCCGCCGACATTGCCGAGCATGCCGCCAACCTGATCCATCCAGCCGGCGGAGGCGATCGCAGGCAGTAGCAGTGTCGCAGCGATGATTGCAGTTTTCCAACGTATCAGTTTCATGACATAACCCCCGCAGATAGCGATGCATGCCACATTGCCGTGCAGCAACTCGCGTTTCGGGATATGATCGCCCCATGCATGACATAATGCAACTCTATCCGCCTCGGCAACAGCAACACGTCTTGCGTGGACTATACCTGAATTTAAATCTTCATCGTCTGGCCGCGCCCGGAGATCTGCTGATCTACGCCAACTACATCGCCAGCGTGGATGGGCGCATTGCCGTGCGAAAATCCGGCGATGGCGACTTTGTCGTTCCGAAAACGATCGCCAACAAGCGAGACTGGCGTCTGTATCAGGAACTGGCGGCGCAGGCCGATGTGATGCTGACTTCGGCGCGCTATTTTCGTCAGCTTGCTCAGGGTGGTGCGCAGGGTAGTGCGCAGGATCTGCTGCCGGTGGGCAGCGAACCGGAGTATGCCGACCTTGCCGCATGGCGCCTGCAGCAGGGCATGCCAGCGCAGCCGGATGTAGTCATCCTCTCCAACTCACTGGAGATTCCTGCTGCAGCGCTGGATAAGGTGCAGGATCGGCGCATCACCATCTGCACCAGCGAACGCGCCGATCACAGACAGATTGATCGGCTGACATCGCTGGGGGCGACCGTCTGCATGGTCGGCAGTGATCGCGTCGAAGGGCAGTTGCTCAGACAGCAGCTCATTGCACTGAATTATCGCAGCGCCTACATGATCGCCGGCCCCGATGTGCACCGCACGCTGGTGGCGGATGGCGCACTGGATCAGCTGTTTTTAACCACACGACTGAATCTGCTCGGCCATGATGATTTCCGCACCATCATGTCGGGGCAACTGGAGCAGCCCGCCCATTTGCACCTTCAACAGCTCTACCTGGATCAGAATAGCGCCAGCCCGCAACTGTTTGCACAATATACATTGCATCCGGCCTGATACGCAGCCATATTAACCCGGTATAAATCGGCCATAGATGGTCGGGTATGACAGGAGGCGTGATGCTCAAACAGTTAGGACCGGCGCGACTGGGGATTCTGGTGGCTGTTTTATACTGGCCTGCCGAGGCGCTCATTCACGATTTTATCTTCGGGCATGGTCACTTTCTGGATAACCTGCTGAGTTCCGACCCGAATGAACTGTGGATGCGCACGCTGATTTCCGCCATGTTTATTGGCCTGGGCGTTTACGCCCAGCGCGCCGTCCTGCATCAGCAGCAGTTGCAGATGCAACTGCGAAAAAAAAGCAAGCGGTTGCAACAGATCATTGATTGCACCTATGACGCCTATGTGAGCATTGATGAAAACGGCGTCATTACCGGTTGGAACCGTAGCGCTGAAGTGCTGTTTGGCTGGCCCAGGCAGCGTATTGTGGGCCAGAATGTCGAAACCATCATTCCCGAACGCATGCGCGCCGAACACCGCCGCGGTATGCAGCGCTATAAGCTGGAGAGCATCGGGCCGCGACTCTACAAACCGATGCGCACCGACGCCCTGCACCGAGATGGCTTCGAGTTTCCTGTTGAAATGGTGCTTACGCCGATCAAATCGGACGGCGTGCAGGAGTTTTTCGCCTTTATCCGCGAGCGGGGCAACTAAGATGGCGGAAAAACCTGTCGTTGAAGCATTTACTGATGGCGCCTGCTCCGGCAATCCCGGCCCCGGCGGCTGGGGCGTGTTGCTGCGCATGGGCGATCATGAAAAAGCGTTGTGCGGCGGTGAACAGCGCACCACCAATCAGCAGATGGAGCTGCAGGCCGCCATCGAAGCGCTGAAAGCGCTCAAGCGCCCATGCCGCATCACCATTATTTCGGATTCCAAATATGTCGTCAAAGGCATGACCGAATGGATTCACAACTGGAAAAAGAAGGGCTGGAAAACCGCCGGCAACAAGCCGGTCTCCAATCTGGAACGCTGGCAGGAACTCGATGCACTGAGCGCCATACATGATGTGACCTGGCAATGGGTGAAAGGGCATGCCGGCCATGATGGCAACGAACGCGCCGACGCCCTGGCGCGTCAGGGCGTACCTGTCGTTTCAGAACCGGGGTGAACCACCACAAGCTGCACCGGCCGATCCGCTTTTTTCAGCAGATCCTTGATATGCAACTCCAGCGCACCGCGCCCCCCCTGACGGAGGAACAGACGCACAACATCGCCGGCAACCACATCTTCAAGAATCAGCGATGTGCCGCCCACTGGATGCAAGCCCGAACGGCTGTCACAACACAGCCCGAACGACTTATCCTTGAAGCTCATGGCCTGATCAAAACGGTGGATGGATGGCCGCGTGATTTTCAACGGCTCACTGCGCCCGACCGGCTGAATACGCAGCCATAATTCCCGCTCCGAAGGCATTGACGCCGGTTCCGGCATCTGGCCAGTGGCCAGAAAATTCATGGCCCATGGCTCAGTAATGCGCCGGCCCAGATGATGATCGCCATTCACTTCAGCATTGGACGCCCACGGCAGCCAGGCATGCGACACCGACACCACCAGATCGCCTTTCAACAGTTTGCGCTGCGCTCTGGCGTAGACATTAAGCACCGTCTTCCCCTCCAGCTCAACCCCCTCCAGACTGTTCAGTTGCCACAGAAAGTCGCTGCCCGGAAGCAGCTCTGAAGCCTGAATATTACCGGTATAGCCGATATCGCCGATATCCACCAGCAGCCCTGCCACATTGCTGCCATAGTGCGGCGTCGATAAAAACAGAATTCGACGTACAGGGTTGTCGGCATGCTCGGAGAGGTACTGACGCAGCAGCAACCCGCCCATGCTATGCGCGACGACATCCACCTGGCTGAACTGTTTCAGATAGGTGGTCAGCTGCTCTTCCAGCAGCTCAATGGGAGGATAACGGTTGGCGATGATGCCGGTGCGATAATTGAAAAAGAATATATCGCGATGTAACTGCGTCTCCATGGCGATCAACGCCTGCGGTTGCGGCCAGCTGAATTCACCCCCGTTCCAGCCATGGATCAGGATGATCGGAACGGCATCGGGATAATCCACCTGCACCAGCTGATCATAACGCTCCCAATCTTTCCACAAACCGGATGTGACCAGCCGGCTGGTTTTGGCCGAACAGGATACCAGCGCCACCATGCAGAGCGACAGAAACAGACGGAGAAGTATGCGATTCATGCGCCAATGTTCGCCGATCAGGTTCAGGATGCCAACCTTCGCTTGGCAATTGCCGGGATATATGCTCCCATTGGCATTATGAAGATGCTGTTTGACTTTTTTCCTGTCGCGCTGTTTTTTATCGTCTACAAAATGTTCGATATCTATAGCGCCACCGCCGTACTGATCGCCGCCTCTGCTGTGCAAACATTCGGCCACCGCATCATCAAAGGGCGATTTGAAAACACCCATCTGATCACGCTGGCGCTCGTCGCCCTGTTCGGCGGACTGACGCTGGCGCTGCAGGATGAACTGTTTATCAAATGGAAACCGACGGCGATCAACTGGCTCTTTGCCATAGCGCTGATCGGTTCGCAGTTTATTGGGAAGAAATGCATTATTGAGCGCATGATGGGCGCCAATCTCACCCTGCCTGCCATCCTCTGGGGTAAATTGAACCTGGCCTGGGCGATCTTCTTCATCATGATGGGCGCATTGAACCTCTACGTCGCCTTCTCCTTCGACACCAACACATGGGTCAATTTCAAACTGTTCGGCCTGATGGGGCTGACCTTCGTATTCATTATCGCCCAGAGCTTCTTTCTGATGCCCTATCTCAAAGAGGCTGAAGCATCGGATCGCGACTCCGCATCAAAATAACCGGCTGCCAGTTCCACTTTAACATGGAACAAACAACACCCATTCATGTAGCCTGCGCAACTAAGAACACTCTGAGTTGTTCAGAGCTTCCCTAACTTTGCCCTGATGGGCGCGCCGGAGAGCTTTCATGACCACATTAATGCACTCAAAACTCACCTGTCTGAAGCGACTGCATCGCGGCAAGGTGCGCGATATGTACGAAGTTGACGACAGCCACCTGCTTATCGTCACCACCGATCGCCTCTCCGCCTTCGATGTGATCCTGCCCACGCCGATTCCCGGCAAGGGCTGCGTACTCAATGCAGTATCCGGGTTCTGGTTCAATAAACTCGCCCATATCGTTCCCAACCACCTCTCCAACATGCCCCTTGAAGAGGCGATTCCGGATGCAGATGAGCGGCAATCGGTCGCCGGTCATGCGATCGTGGTCAAGCGACTGAAACCGTTGCCGATTGAAGCGATCGTACGCGGCTACCTGATCGGCTCGGGCTGGAAAGAGTATCAGCAATCCGGTTTGGTGTGCGGCATTGCACTGCCGCCCGGCCTGAAGATGGCGGACAAGCTGCCGGAACCGATTTTCACGCCCTCAACCAAAGCCGATCTCGGCGCGCATGATGAAAACATCGACCTGACCGAGATGCGCGCCATCATCGGCCCGGAATTAACCGAGCAGGTGCGCACGATCAGCCTTCAACTGTACCGTGAAGCAGCGGCTTATGCGCTGCAGAAAGGTATCATTATCGCCGACACCAAGTTTGAGTTCGGACTGGATAACAACGGCGCGCTGACCCTGATGGATGAAGCGCTCACGCCTGATTCTTCACGCTTCTGGCCAGTTGAGGCCTACCGGCCCGGTATCAGCCCGCCGAGCTTCGACAAGCAGTACGTTCGCGACTGGCTGGAGTCGCTGGCGTGGAATAAACAACCCCCAGGCCCGGAACTGCCGGATTCGATTCGGGACAAAACTGCCGAAAAGTATCGCGAAGCGCTGGAGCGACTGACCGCAACGTAAATCAGTCTGCAATCGTGCATCGCCGATTTTCGGCTGCTCTGTTGCATCGATGCTAGGCAATGCGGCCGTTGTAACGGATCAACAGCGGTGCAATCACCATGCTGAACAGCATCGCCGCCAGCACTACCTGGCCGTTATTCGGAGCGAGAACGCCCCCATTGATGGCCAGCACCAGAATGGCGAATCCGAACTCTCCGCCATGCGCCAGAATCAACCCGGTGCGCATGGCGACAGCCGCCTCCCAGCCGCCCAGACGACAAAATGCAGCCACCAGCAGACCCTTGCCCATCACCATCACCAGCATCAGCGCTAATGCCTGCAGCCAGATGGATGGAAGCGTTGCGAGATCAAGCATCATGCCGATGGAAATAAAAAACAGCCCCAGCAACAGATCTCTGAAAGGACGAATTTCCGCCTCCACCTGATGCCTGAATTCTGTCTCGCTGAGCATGGCGCCGGCCAAAAATGCGCCCAGCGCAAAAGACAGACCGATATGGTGCGTGAGCGCGGCTGCGCCGAGCACAATCAACAGCACCGTCAACGTAAACAGTTCGGCGGAATGAAAACGCGCCACCATGGAAAAAAGCGGCCTGAGCACCCAGCGTCCGAAAGCATAAATCAATGTTAGCGCCAACGCCGCTTCGGCCAGAGCCACTGCAACTGAAGCAACCGACATGCGGCTCACAGTTTCCGTTAACATATCCACCAGAATCAGGAACGGCGCCACCATCACATCCTGGAATAGCAAAATACCGATGCAGTTGCGACCATGTCGCGTATGCAGCTCGGACTGATCGGCCAGTTGTTTTGTCACCAGCGCAGTCGAGGACATGGCAATAACTCCGCCCAACACAAGCGCCGCATCAGAACTGAGTCCGAGCAACCACGCTAACGTCATGGTCAGGGCGGCAGTCAGCAGCACCTGCGCACTGCCCAGGCCAAAAACAGACGCTTTCATTCGCAACAGTAACGGGATGGAAAACTCCAGCCCGATGGAGAACAGTAAAAAGACTACTCCGAATTCCGCGAAGCCCTGGATATGTGCAGAATCATTAATCAAGCCGGCGCCGGATGGGCCGATCACAATGCCGACAATAAGATAGCCCAGAATCGGCGGCATATTGGAACGCAGACACAGGGCCACGGCCAACAATGCTGCTGCCAGCATGACCAGCGTGTCATTCAGATAGCTGTGAATCATCTCAATATCAGCCTCCGGGGAACAATACGGCAGTTATTCAATGCTATGCCAAACAGCGTTATGTTTCCATCATTCCCGCGGCCGACAACCGTCGCCAACGAACTACAAAGGCGTGCCAGAAACGCAAACAGGCCCCGCAAATGCAGGGCCTGTTTTTGTGATATTAAACAGATCGGCAATCGATCTGAGCAAGGCTGTCATTTATGCAGCGCTGTCGCTGCTTACCTCATCAACCAGTTCGATCACGGCCATCGGTGCGGCGTCGCCGGTGCGAAAACCTGTTTTGATCATGCGGGTGTAGCCGCCGGCGCGATCAGAACAAGCGCTGGCGATATCGCCGAACAGTCGATCCACAATCGGACGATAACGCAACTTGGCCAGCGCCTGGCGACGCGCATGCAGATCGCCGCGCTTGGCCAGCGTAATCAGCTTTTCAACATACGGACGTACGGCGCGCGCTTTCGCTTCTGTGGTTTCAATACGGCCATGCGTCAACAGGGCAGTGGCAAGATTGGCCATCAATGCACGGCGATGACCGCTGACCAGTCCCAGAGAACCATGGTGTTTACGATGTCTCATCTCTATTAACCTCTTCTTATTCTACGTCTTCGACCGGCGCTTCCGCATCTTCCTGTGGCGGCCAGTTCGGCAAATCCATACCCAGTTCAAGACCCATATTTTCCAGCACTTCCTTGATCTCATTCAGAGACTTACGGCCGAAATTCGGCGTGCGTAGCATCTCCTGCTCGCTGCGCTGAACCAGATCGCCGACACGGAATACATCATCGGATTTCAGACAGTTCATGCTACGAACAGACAGGTCAAGGTGCTCAATGGGCTGCACCAGCAGCTCTTCAAGTTGCTCGCTGCTATGATCTTCAACTTCAACCACGTCCACGTTGCTGAAATCGATAAACACGGCCAGCTGTTGCTTGATGATTTTCGCCGCCTCGTTGATCGCCTCTTCCGGAGAGATGGAGCCATTGGTTTCGACTTCCATAATCAACTTGTCGTAATCGGTGCGCTGTCCGACACGGGCAGATTCCACGCGTGTTGCAACGCGGTTGATCGGTGAAAATGACGCATCCACCAGCAGGGAGCCGACCGGACGATCCTCAACTTCACGTTCGCTGGCGGCATCATAACCGCGACCCTTTTCAACAACCGCCTCAACCTTCAGATGACCATCTTCATTCTGGTGGGCCAGAACCAGTTCAGGGTTAAGCACCATCAAACCGGCAGGACACTGAATGTCTGCTGCCGTAATGACTGCAGCGCCCTTCACATCCAGAGAGATGGTCGCTGCTTCGTCGCCTTCCATGCGGATATCGAGTTCTTTGAGGGTCAGGATGATATCCATGACATCTTCGCGGACGCCCTTGATGGTGTCATACTCATGCGAAACACCGTCAAATATAACGGATGTGACAGCAGCGCCGGGGAGCGATGAGAGCAGCATGCGGCGCAGGCTGTTACCGAAAGTCGTGCCATAGCCGCGTTCCAGCGGTTCAAACACGATTTTGGCAGAGCGACCGGCAATCTTCTCTTCGACGCTGATATTACGCGGATTAATCAATTGCATGAAAGGACCCTCAGTGATTACTTGGAATAAAGTTCAACAATCAGTTGTTCGCGGATCGCCGGATCCAACTGATCACGCGCAGGCAACTCACGGAACGTGCCCTGGCGGCTCGGCAGATCGACATCCACCCATTCAGCCGTGCCACGCGAGCCTGCAGCTTCCGCAGAAGCATTGACACGCAAGTGTTCTTTGGCGCCATCGACCAGTTCGAGCGTTGCGCCGACCGGTACGCGATAGGAGGGGATATTGGCAATTTTGCCATTCACCTTGACCAGCTTGTGACGCACAATCTGACGCGCTTCGGTGCGCGAGCTGGCCAGCCCCATGCGATAAATCACATTGTCCAGGCGCGACTCCAGCAACTGCAGCAGATTCAGACCAGTGACGCCGGGCATACGATCGGCATCCTTGAAATAGCTCAGGAATTGCTTTTCCTGCAGGCCGTAAATTCGCTTTACTTTCTGCTTCTCGCGCAGCTGCAAGCCATAGTCGGAGACTTTGCTACGACGATTCTGACCATGCATGCCCGGTGCATAGGGGCGACGCTCAATCGGACACTTGTCCGAGTAGCATTTACCACCCTTGAGATAAAGTTTTTCGCCTTCGCGTCGGCACAGGCGACACTTGGCTTCCAGATAACGTGCCATCGAATAATACTCCTAAACGCGGCGCCGCTTCGGCGGGCGGCATCCATTATGTGGAATCGGTGTGACATCACGGATCGAAGTCACGTTGATGCCAACTGCTGATATTGCGCGCAGGGCGGATTCACGTCCGCTACCCGGCCCGCGAACCAGCACGGAACAGTTCTTGACGCCGTGATCCATCGCCTTGCGCGCAGCCTCTTCAGCCGCAACCTGCGCGGCGAACGGGGTGCTTTTGCGAGAGCCCTTGAATCCGGATGCGCCGCTGGTCGCCCAGCAGATGGCATTGCCTGCGTCATCGGTAAAGGTAATAATTGTGTTGTTAAAGCTTGCCTTGATGTGCGCAACGGCATTCGCAATATTCTTGCGGACGCGTTTCTTGCCACCAGCAGCTCTTTTTGGTGCAGCCATGCGTTATCCCCTGTTACTTCTTCTTGCCCGCAACAGTACGGCGCGGACCCTTGCGCGTACGGGCGTTGGTTTTACTGCGCTGACCGCGGACCGGCAGGCCCCTGCGGTGACGCAGGCCACGGTAACTGCCGAGGTCAGTCAACCGTTTGATGTTCATGGTCACTTCACGACGAAGATCGCCTTCGACATTGTAATCGCTGTCGATCACGCTGCGGATTTTATCCACTTCGCTATCGCTCAAATCCTTGACGCGCACATCGCCGTTGACGCCTGCGCTGGCGAGGATTTTTTGCGAACTGGTCAAACCGATACCAAAGATATAGGTCAACGCCACTTCAACGCGTTTATGAGTCGGAATATTTACACCGGCTATACGAGCCACTTGCTGCCTCCTTAACCCTGGCGCTGTTTGTGCCGAGGATTTTCGCAAATGATACGTACCACGCCTTTACGACGAATGACACGACACTTATTGCACATTTTTTTCACTGATGCACGGACTTTCACGCCGCACCTCCTACAATCTCGTTAATCGGAATACCGATTATTTTTCTCTGTAACTGATACGACCACGCGAAAGATCGTAAGGTGAAATTTCCACTGTCACCTTGTCGCCGGGAAGGATACGAATATAATATTTACGCATCTTTCCGGAAATCGTACACAACAACTCATGGCCGTTTTCCAGCTTCACCTTAAACATGGCGTTCGGCAGCTTCTCAACCACCTCACCGGACATCTCAATAATATCTTCTTTCGCCATGCCTATCCGTTAACCGCCTCTTTTAATGCTGCATACACCGCATCCATTTCCCCGCCGGCGTCGATCTTGGTAAAGCCTTCGCGATGCCGGTAAAAATCAAGCAATGGCGCTGTCTGTTCGTGGTATACTTCCAGACGGTTGGCGATCACATCCTCACGATCATCATCCCGTTGATAGAGTTCGCCGCCGCAACGATCGCAGCACCCTGATTTAAGGGGCGGCGAATACTGCCTATGAAATCCAAAACCGCAAGCCCTGCAAATCAACCTGCCGCAAAGGCGCTTGAGAAGGCTCTCTTTCGGTGCGTCCATAAACACGATTCGACCGATTTTGAGCGAATGCCTGGCCAGCATCTCATCCAGCGCCTCGGCCTGTGAGACGTTGCGTGGAAAACCGTCGAGCAGAAAGTCATGGCCGTTTCCGGCCATTATGGTCTCCTCAATCATCGCCACCACAACGGCGTCGGGCACCAGTTGGCCGGCATCCATATACTGTTTTGCCTCAAGCCCGGCCGGCGTCTCATCGCGCACTGCAGCGCGCAGGATATCGCCCATGGCCAGATGCGCCATATCGAAATCATTTGCCAGCCTGGCGCCCTGAGTGCCTTTGCCAACGCCCGGAGGGCCAAACAGAATCAAATTCATCGCAGCAGTTACTTGCCGGTTTTCAGGCGGGCTTTCTTCATCAGCCCCTCATACTGATGGCTCATCAGATGGGATTGAATCTGGCCCATGGTGTCCATCGTCACCACTACCACGATCAGCAACGAGGTGCCGCCGAAATAGAACGGCACCGACAACTCGGAAATCAGCCACTGCGGCAGCAGGCAAACCAGACTGACATAAACGGCGCCGACCACAGTAATGCGAGTCAGAACATTGTCGATATAGTCAGCGGTTTTCTGACCGGGGCGTATGCCCGGAATAAAGCCGCCGTTTTTCTTCAGGTTATCGGCAGTCTCTTTCGGATTAAACACAATCGCGGTGTAGAAGAAGCAGAAAAACACAATCAACGCCACAAACAGCAGCATATACAGCCATGCGCCCGGCGACAGAATAGCAGAGAGATCCCCCAGCCATGCAAAACCGTCAATTCCCTTGGTGAACTGCGCAAAGGTTGCAGGCAACAGAATCAGCGACGAGGCGAAGATCGGCGGAATCACACCTGCCGTGTTCACCTTCAACGGCAGGAATGAGGCTTTGCCGCCATACATGCGATTGCCGACCTGTCGTTTGGCGTATTGAATTGGAATACGGCGCTGCGCCCGTTCAAACCACACCACTGCGGCCGTCACCGCCAACGCCATGGCGAACAGAAACAGCACAACGAATGGTGAATATTCGCCAGTGCGGGCAAGCTCCAGCGTGCGGCCGATGGCCGATGGCAAGCCGGCTGCGATGCCAGCGAAGATCACCAGGGAGATGCCGTTGCCGATGCCTCTTTCGGTAATCTGTTCGCCAACCCACATCAGGAAGATGGTGCCGGCTACCAGCGTCACCACTGTCATGGCGCGGAATTCCAGGCCCGGGTCGATTACCACCGAGTGGCCGCCTACAGAAAAGGACTCCAGCCCGATGGAGATGCCGATGGCCTGAAACAGCGCCAGCCCTACCGTGCCGTAACGGGTGTATTCGGTGATTTTGCGGCGTCCGGCTTCACCCTCTTTCTTCAGCTGCTCCAGTTTGGGCGACACCACAGTCATCAACTGAATGATAATGGCGGCCGAAATATAGGGCATGATCCCAAGCGCAAAAATTGTCAGGCGGGAGAGCGCGCCGCCGGAGAACATATCAAACATCCCCAACAGTGAACCCTGAGCCTGATTAAAAAACTGCGCCAGAACCGTCGCATCGATGCCGGGAACGGGGATATGCGCCCCGATCCGAAACACAACCAGCATCGACAGAGTGAACAGGATGCGGTTCTTCAGCTCGGGGATCTTGCCAATATCGCCAAGACCGCCCAATGCAGCAGAGTTGGGCATCTAATTAAGCCTCAGCCGCTGTCAGGTTCAGCGTGCCGCCGGCGGCCTCCACTTTGGCTGCAGCCTGCGCCGAAGCAGCTGTGACGGAAATGGTCAGCTTCTTACCGAGTTCACCTGCGCCAAGCAGCTTGATACGATCCACAGCGTTGCGAACCAAACCGGCTTCGTACAGTGCTGCCGCATCCACAGAGGCGCCGTCATCAAATACGTTCAACCGTTCCAGGTTAACGACTTGATAGTCATTATCTTTCAACGGCGTAAACCCACGTTTGGGAACGCGGCGAATCAACGGCATCTGGCCGCCCTCGAAACCACGCGCCACCTTGCCGCCGGTACGGGACTTCTGACCCTTATGGCCACGGCCGGCAGTTTTTCCGTTACCGCTGGCAATGCCCTGACCCTTGCGTTTACGGGCGGGACGCGAACCTGCGTCCGCATGCAGTTCATTCAATTTCATCGCTTACTCTCCAGACTCAATACGAACGAGATGACTGATTTTTTTCACCATGCCGCGAACAGACGGGGTATCTTCGAGCTCGACCACCTGATGCATACGACGGAAGCCCAGGCCTGTCAGCGTAGCGCGCTGATCCTTGGCATAACCGATACCGCTCTTGATCTGACGCACGCGAATTGTTGCTTTGCTAGCCATGTTAATACTCCTGCTTACGCTGATTTGCCGCGACGGGCGGCAATCTGCTCGGGGCTTTCCAATGATTTCAAACCGTTGAAGGTGGCGCGAACTGTGTTCACTGCATTGCGCGAGCCCTGCGATTTGGTCAGCACGTCCTTGACGCCGACCGCTTCAAGCACAGCGCGAACTGCGGAATTGGCAATAACGCCGGTACCTTCCGAAGCCGGCTTGATCATCACACGGCTGGCATCCTGTACGCCGGTAACCTCATAATGCACGGTATTGCCTTTGCGCGGCACATAAATGAGCGACTTCTTGGCAATTTCGCTGGCTTTGCGAATCGCTTCAGGAACCTCTTTGGCTTTGGCATGGCCGAAGCCAACGTGGCCGTTGCCATCACCAACCACCATCAGCGCCGAAAAACTCATGCGGCGCCCGCCGGAAACAGTTTTGGCAATGCGGTTAATGGTGATCAGTTTCTCTGTCAGTTCCAATTCTTCTGCGTTGATCATCTCATATACTCCTAGAACTTCAGGCCGCCGGCGCGAGCGCCTTCGGCCAGTGCCTGCACGCGACCATGATAGGCAAAACAGCCACGATCAAATGCGACTTCACTCACGCCCGCCTCAACTGCGCGTTCGGCAATCAGTTTGCCAACCGCTTCAGCACCGGCCTTGTTGCCGCCATTGCTGATACTTTTATCCAGGCTCGATGCAGCGGCCAGTGTGACGCCTTTGGCGTCATCAATCACCTGTGCATAGACATGGCGCGATGAGCGAAAAATGCTCAGGCGCAAACGACCGCTGGCTTTAACTCGCGAGCGCACCTTACGGGCGCGACGAACAGCGCCATTCTTTTCATAACGTTTAACAGCCATTTTATACTCCCGACCTTAAGCCTTCTTGCCTTCTTTCATCGCCACGTGCTCATCCACATAGCGCACGCCCTTGCCCTTATAAGGCTCCGGCGGACGGAATGCACGAATCTCTGCGGCTACCTGGCCGACTCTCTGCTTGTCGATGCCGCTAATCGTAATAAAGCCCTTGTCCACAACTGCATCGACATCTTCCGGCAATTCATATTCAACAGGATGTGAAAATCCCAGCGACAGGTTGAGCTTGCGGCCCTGCGTCTGGGCGCGATAACCCACGCCCCGCAGTTCCAGCTTCTTCT
>JALUYG010000145.1 GCA_027013105.1 Mariprofundus sp. | reverse complement strand
GGATGTTGACCCAGTCATAGTGCTGCAACACTTCAAGCATTGCCATGCCGCCCCGGCCGCCGCCGAGAATGAGCAGGTCGATCTGTTTGGCGTTGCCGGCGACAGTTGTCATTGATGCAGCCAGTTCCTGCATGTGCGGCGTCGGTAGTGAATTGCTGATGGTCGCCTCCCGTCTGTTTTCGGCCATTGCGTGGCCGCAATGGCTTACCTATCGGAAAAAGGGCGGTTTTCTTTAATGTCGTTCGGAAATGCAACAGAGGGGCTTGCCCGGCGCTATGCTTTTGTACGCTTTTCTGGTTGCCATTTTGCCGATCCTGTGACACAGTCCCGCTTCCTGTTTTTACCGGGTGGGATTTTTCTGTATATATGAGAGGAGTACATTGTGAGTGACGCAATTCAAAAGGTTTTTGACCTAGTAAAAGAAAATGAGTGCGAATTTGTCGATGTCCGTTTTACGGATACCAAAGGCAAATGGCAGCATGTAACATTTCCAATCGGCGAGTTGAGTGAAGAGAGCTTCGAAGAGGGCTTCGCCTTCGATGGCTCTTCCATTGCCGGCTGGTGTGATATCAATAATTCCGATATGTCTCTGATTCCGGATGCGAACAGCGCCAATATCGATCCGTTTTTCGAGGCTTCGACGCTGGTGCTGGTGGCCCAGGTGATCGATCCGCTGACCGGTCAGGACTACAACCGTTGCCCGCGTCAGGTGGCGCAGCGCGCATTGAAATATATTAACACAGCCGGCATCGCCGATACAGCCTATTTCGGTCCGGAACTGGAGTTCTTTATCTTTGACTCCATGCACTACAAAAATGAGATGGGCGGCTGCAGTTATGAGGTCGGCTCTGAAGAGGCGGCATGGAACTCCAATGTGCGCTACGAGGGCGGCAATACCGGTCACCGTCCGGCTGTGAAGGGTGGTTATTTCCCTGTTCCGCCGGTCGATTCGCTGCATGAGATTCGTAACGATATGAGCCTGGTGATGAGCGATCTGGGCATTACCATGGAGTGCCATCACCATGAAGTGGCGACTGCCGGTCAGTGCGAACTGGCGATGCGTTTCGGCGAGTTGATCGAACAGGCCGACAAGGCGCAGTGGTATAAGTATGTGGTGCAGAATGTCGCCGATGCGCATGGCAAAACTGCCACCTTCATGCCCAAACCGATCTTCAACGACAACGGCACAGCCATGCATGTGCATCAGTCGATCTGGAAAGACGGCAAGAACCTGTTCGCCGGCGATAAATATGCCAACCTGAGTCAGGAAGCGCTGTGGTACATTGGCGGCATCATCAAACACGCCCGTGCACTCAACGCCTTCACCAACTCATCCACCAATTCGTACAAGCGCCTGGTGCCGGGCTTTGAAGCGCCGGTGATGCTGGCATACTCCAACCGCAACCGTTCGGCTTCCATCCGCATTCCGGTGGTGAACTCCGATCCGGCCCGTCGTATCGAAGTGCGTTTCCCGGACTCTTCCGGCAACCCGTACCTGACCTTCACCTCCATGCTGATGGCCGGTCTCGACGGCATTGCCAACAAGATCGATCCGGGCGAAGCGGCTGATAAAAATCTGTACGATCTGCCACCGGAAGAAGAGGCGAAAATCCCGACCGTCTGCAGCAGCCTGGATCAGGCGCTGGAAGCGCTCGATGCCGATCGCGACTTCCTGAAAGTCGGCGGCGTGATGGATGACGACATGATTGACGCTTACATTGCACTGAAGATGGAAGAGGTTAATGAACTGCGCATGCGTCCGCATCCGATCGAGATGCAGATGTACTACTCCTGCTGATTCCTGGCGGAATCAGGTGAAAAGGCCGCCCATATGGGCGGCCTTTTTGGTTGGTGCGGGTGGAGGCTGATTCACAGGTTTACGGTAAACGGTTAAGATGGCCATCAGAGGGAAAGCTGATGTGAGATATGATCCGGAGAGCCGCCATCGTCGTTCTGTTCGATTGAAGGGGTATGATTATGCCTGTGCCGGAGCATGTTTTGTAACGATCTGTACACAGGATCGTGCGTGCCTGTTTGGTGAAATCGAAAATGGGAAAATGCTATTAAACGATGCCGGGCGCATGGTTCAATCGGTGTGGAATGAATTGCCGGTATATTACGCCGGCATCGAAACCGACGCATTTATCATCATGCCCAACCATATTCACGGGATTATTGTGATTACCGATCCCTCCACCACCTCCGCCGCCGCCGTCGTCGTAGGGGCAGGCCCCTGTGCCTGCCCGGATTCAGGCCCCCGTGTCTGCCCGGATTCAGGCCCCCGTGCCTGCCCGGATTATGACGGACATGTTGATTACCCAAATGATTTACAACGGATAACCGGGCAACCAATAACCGGGCAACAGGAGGGAGGGCAACCACAGGGGGTTGCCCCTACGGGGGGCGTGGTGCCCGTGAAAAATGGTGGTGTTCAAACGGGATTGTCATTGCCTGATGCGGTGCATCGGTTCAAATCTATGACCACGCATCAATATATTCACGGGGTGAAACAATCCGGCTGGCCGCCATTTCGCAGCAGATTATGGCAGCGCAATTATTGGGAACATATTGTTCGCAATGCGCAGGATTTGGCGCGCCTGCGTGAATATATTCGGTTCAACCCTGAAACATGGGCATTGGACGCATTGATGGTGGCGCATTAATGCTGGCCGATCAGGACGATTATCTGAAACATGTCCCGGAAAATCTCCATGCCGATGTGCAGCGG
>JALUYG010000144.1 GCA_027013105.1 Mariprofundus sp. | reverse complement strand
CCGGAACAGCGAACAAAAGCCAATACACTGCGCAAACAGCATAAGCGCAGGCGCGCAAGACCTGGGGCGATGCGAGATCGCTTTTCGCATTGATCGGGTGCTTGAAATCCAACATGAGGGGAGGGGAGGTTATGATGCAGTTCACGCTTAAGAGCGGATTATTGCTAGGACTATGGTTGTTGGCTGGTTGTGGCGGTGGCGGTTCTGCTGCTACAACCCCATCCATCCAAAGAGTTGAAAAACTCGATGTGGCCTACACGCCGCCTGTCGGCGGTGATCCGCTGATGTCAAAACTGGATGTCTATTATATTCCGGACGGCAGGCCCAAACGGTTGATGGTATTTATCCACGGCGGCAGTTGGGTCAGTGGCGACAAGAGTAATCTGAAAAGCTCGGCAGATACCTTGATACAGTGGTTCCTGGCCAGGGATTATGTGGTCGTGGCGCCGAACTTTCGTCTGGCCAGCGCACCCGGGCAAGTTCAGACCGTCACCTACAAGGAACAGGCCACAGATATCGCCTTTGCCTTGGCCTGGCTGCGTCAGAATGGTGCGCAATATGGCGTCACCAAACAAGCCATGCTATTGATCGGCTTCTCTTCCGGCGCGCATTTGGTTCCATTAATTGCAAGCGATCAATCCTATTTGCAAGCCGCCGGCCTGACCTTAAGCGATATCATGGCCACCATCTCGTTTGATATACACATGTACGATGTTGCCTTCGGCCTGCAGTTGATGGCAGGGAGCACCATCGCAGCCAATATCCCGTTGATTCAGTTTTTATTCGGCAATACAGCAGCACAGCAGCAACTGGCCTCGCCGTCATTTTATGCGCCCAATGCTCCGGTTCCGCCCACACTGCTGATTTCAGCGGAGCCATCGCTGCCTGTCGGATCACACGGATATATCACATCTCAGGCATCTCAGTCTTATGTTCAACAATTGAAGGGCTTAGGCCGTCAGGCAAGCTGGAGTCACTTCGACAATGAGACCCATCAATCGCTGGTGACAAACTTCGGAACCGCGGGGGACCTTCCCACGACTGCGGTGGATCAGTTTTTACTCTCGCTGCCAGCCGCGCCATAGACGTTTGTGGGTAATACTCAGCTTCATACCCTTCCGATGCAACCATTCTGGTCTATCTGGCCAGAGCCTATGCCTGGCAAGGTTAAGTAGCGTTGGCAAAGAATGCATATCGCAAGGTGTTAGTGCACATCCCCGGCCATGTGGAGGCGCAACGGTTCATCAACAAGTAAATGATGAGAATGGTAGCTCCATGGGATGGCTGCTTGGGATGACTGCTTGTGGCAATCCGAAAGCGTGCTTGCTAGATTTCGCGGCCAATTTTGATTGCGAGGTAATTTCCATGGCATTTGTT
This sequence comes from Mariprofundus sp., assembly GCA_027013105.1. GTDB lineage: Bacteria > Pseudomonadota > Zetaproteobacteria > Mariprofundales > Mariprofundaceae > Mariprofundus. The sequence continues at coordinate 1,355 of JALUYG010000144.1, read as the reverse complement.
GTCACCCAACTGTGTAAAGATTGCGTAGATACCGCCTGTGTGGCTGTTTGTCCGGTGGACTGTTTCTATCAGCCCAAAGAAGTGAGCGACAAGACGCCGAATATGCTGTTTATCTCACCGGAAGAGTGTATCGACTGCGCCGTATGTGAGCCGGAATGCCCGTGGGAAGCGATCTATCCGGAAGAAGATGTGCCGGAGGTGTTCGAGTCCGATATCGAATTGAACGAACTGTGCGATACCGATCGCGACGCCTTCGACCTGGCTGAAGTGACCGATCACGAGCCGCCTTCAGCTGAAGAGGTGGCGCAGAACAAGGCCAAATACGGCCTGTAATCACGTCGGGCAAATCATCATCAAGCGCATGTGTGGTTGACCATACATGCGCTTTTTTTATCCCTATGCATAAAACAGCACTAAACGGCCTGACATACGATCAACTGGTTGAACTCTGCCACAGGGCCGGAGCCAAACCGGTGCATGCAGAACATCTGATTGCCTCTGTTTTCAGGCGCTACAACCCTGATCTTGATGCCATCACCGAATTGCCGAAGGTGCTGCGCCAGTATCTGGCAGAGCACGCCTGTATGTTTGAGCCGGAGTGCACGGCAAGTCAAAAAGCTGCAGACGGCACGCAGAAACTGCTGCTGAAAATGCCGGACGGTAAGGAAGTGGAAACGGTGCTGATTCAGGCTGCCGGCCGTTTAACCCAGTGTGTTTCCACGCAGGTCGGCTGTGCTGCAGGCTGCACATTTTGCCTGACTGCCACGGCCGGACTGACGCGCAATCTGACGGCTGCCGAGATGGTTTCGGAAGTGTTCGCCGGTCAGCGCATCAGCGGGCGCAATGTGCGCAATCTGGTGTTGATGGGCATGGGCGAGCCGCTGCATAACTATGATGAAGTGGCGCACTTTGTCCGCATCGCCACCGATCCGAAGGGCATGGCCTTTTCACCCAATCGCGTCACCCTCTCGACGTCCGGGTTGGTGCCGGCCATCTATCGCATGATTGAGGATGAACTGCCGTGCAATCTGGCCGTGTCGCTCAACGCCACGACGGATGAAGTGCGCAACCGAATCATGCCGATCAATCGCAAATATCCGATCGCCATACTGATGCAGGCGGTGCGTGATTATATTGCCGCCAGAGGCAACAAGCGGGTGCTGATTGAATACGTCATGCTGGCCGGCCTTAATGACAGTCTGGATGATGCTGCACGTTTGTGTGCGCTGCTGGATGGGCTCGATTGCACGATCAACCTGTTGCCGTTCAATCCGTTTGACGGCAGTGAATTTAAACGGCCGGATGATGCCGTAGTGTCCGCCTTCCGCGCCAAATTGGCCGAGGCCGGCAAGGTG
>JALUYG010000143.1 GCA_027013105.1 Mariprofundus sp. | reverse complement strand
AGCGATCCGTTCCTGAAGCAGTGGCACAAGCCGATCAAGGCCGTGCTGAGCAAGGACCCGGTTAGCGGTCAGCCGCTGGCCAAGCCGATGACGGTCTATATCTATCGCGCCGGCGATCCGTTCCCCAGCACCATCACGCACCCACGCGTGCTTGCCGGTGAAGGCGTAATCGCTCTGAGTAAGTCGAAAGGTAAGATCGAAGCAGCAGATGAGTCCAGAGGCGCTGTCTTTACGCTTGCATCTGGCGCTTATAAAGGCAAAGAGCTCTCCTATATCGTTAACCTGACTGCAACGCGCAACTGGACGCCGCAACAGGTGCTGGCTGCTGTGCCGGAAGCGCAACAGTCGTTTGCATCTGCAGGTCGTACGATCTATATGCGTGAAGGATGCTGGTGGTGCCACACGCTGCTGCCGGAAGAGACTCAGGATTGGGAAACATTCGGCCGCCCGCCGCTGGTTGGCGATCTGAACGGTCAGTCTCCGACGACATTCGGTTCCGATCGTAAAGCGCCGGATCTGCTGCATGTCGGTACGCGCAACTCGTCACGCGAGTGGATCACGATGCATCTGTTCAACCCGCGTCTGGTGCAGCCGCACTCCATCATGCCTCGCTTCGACTACCTGTGGGGCGATAAGGATGCCAACGGCAAGACCATCGATTATGCCAAATGGCGTGCAGACTACATGGATTATGCCGACGGCAAGACAATTTATCCGCCAGAGGTACCGTCTCCGGCCAAGAGCAGTGAAGCATCCAAGCTGATCGAATATCTGCTCGATCTGAAATAAGGGAGGAAATAAACAATGGGATTGAGACTGGATCGACCACTATATTCGCTCACCACGCATGATGAGAACCTCACTGCTCAGCATGTGTGGGAGTATGAAAGCCTGGGCGGCATCAAAGAGAACAATAATCCGGTGCCGGCGCCGATCGCCGTATTGCTGGCGCTAATTGTGACCACTGCGTTCATGCTAACCTTTCCGCTCTGGGGCCAACGCCCGACTGCGGCGCTGTATGCAGACTATGTGGATCTGTTGAACACCTCGGAAGTGCAGCAGGTGCTGAACAACAAGGATCTGACACCGCATCAGGCCGATGCACAGGCCATGAAGCTGATTGAGGATCGTCTCAGCCACTTCCCATCGCCGTATGCATTTCAACGCAAACAGCATATCATGACGATGGATCACCTGCGCTATCTGGCGCCAAAGATTACGGAGTTGAGAGATTCCGGCGTTGATATGGAGCAGTACTCCATTATCGGCCCGAACATTGTCAAGCAGAACTTCTTCCGCCTTGTTGATGGCAAGGTTGTCGCCAAGCAACCATGGTGGGATGCCGGCTACACAATTGATATCTTCTATGTGATCTACTTCTTCGCTGTGGTGTTCTGCCTGATTAAGGGTCTGCCCCCGACATCATGGGAGCCGGATCACAGCAAAGCGCACTGATTATTGACACCGAATAAACAATATACAAGGAGAAACAGATGATTGATTTAGATATGCCTACAGCATGTGGATTTGGCGTCATTCTGATCGCATTCTTGGGTCCTTATTTTTACGGCTTCTTTCTGGATAAATATGAGAAAGATGCTCCGGATCCAAGACGTCGTTCATTCTGATACGTCTTTCTTCACCATCGTTGATGATAAAAAACGCGGCATCGAAAGGTGCCGCGTTTTTTATGTGCGAAATGATTACAAAAAAATAGTTGGCGAAGTTGCATAATCAATAAAGTCTGTACGCTTTAGTTTGTGTATTTGCAGACAACCTAACCTTCTTGTGGGTCGCCTGTATGCACTTCTAACACTGTCCTTATATTTACCGCGAATTAGCCAGATAAAAAAAGCCGCCCTTTAAAAGGGGCGGCTAATAAAAATCTAAGTGATAAATTGTTGAGCTATTTTATCATGTTGCTTGTGACAAATCGGTGTTTGCCAAGTTTTAAGGCGTAATTAGTGCTTGTCGATTTCGTTCATGCGGTTCACTGCCGGAGAAGCAGCCATGTAAATCAATGCAACACCAGCATAGAATACAATCGCAGCGATAATAAAGGTAGTGAGCTGTGAGTTGAGATCCATAAAATTCCTCCCGTAAGAAAATATAGCCAAAAGATAACCTGCTTTTGATTAAAAGCAACTGTTTTAATTGATTGAGATGATACTGGCAAATCGAAAGGTGAAGGATATACTCTCGCACCTGCTGGCCTAGGCCGGCATGAAGATGATGATAAATAGAGTGCAGACCTTTTTTACTAACGCAAGGCTGTGCGGCTATCAGGATTGAGTGATCGTATGAAGGATTCACAACAATATATATTCACCAGGACGTTGCTCTCTGCATTAACACTTGTCGTTTATCTGTTTGTATCACCGGGCGCTGCGTTTGCATATGGCATTGATGATATGGTTGGTGATAATTGGCGCGTCGGCACATTTCTGTTCCTGGTCTTCGGCATGATATTGTATGCCGCATTCGTGATTATCTATATGCGCAATGCGCGAGGGAAACTGAAGAAAGCTGAATTTATCATGCTTTCCACCATTCTGGGCGGTGTCATGCTTGGTTTCATTGTCTCATTCGTACAGTTTGTGCAGGGGTTTCTGTTGTGACTATCAGAAACATTTAGCGGATCATTTTATAACGTTACAATTTTAACTTGTGCTGTAAATCAATCAATCGCAGATCGGTTGATATGAAGTAAGTAAATCAGGAGCGTAGTTATGCAAGGAATT
>JALUYG010000142.1 GCA_027013105.1 Mariprofundus sp. | reverse complement strand
ATCTCTCGCCAAGCCGCAAAGAGCGCAAAGAAAGGCAAAATAAGCGAATAGAAAAATTACCCATGCGCCCGTCAATATTGGAAATCAATAGGTTCAGTGCGTATTTCAGTAAAAAAACATGGCCACGAATGAGAATATGATTTTGATTTTTTTTCTTTGCGCTCTTTGCGGCTTGGCGAGAGTCGATTTTGACTGTGTTGTTTTTAAAGTGCTTTCTCCACCGCTACCTCATCGCAGTGGGAGAATCGGGAGCAGTGAATGCAGACTGTCCAGATTTTGTGGGGCAGGCTCTCTTTGGATACAACCGAATAGCCCTGTCTGATAAAAAAATCGGTCACATAGGTCAGGGCGAACACCTTGCTCACGCCAAGCCCCGACAAGTGAGCCTCGCTGGCTTCAACCAGCTTGCGACCGACACCGTGATGCTGAAAGACCGGATCGACGACCAGCGAACGCACTTCGGCCAGATTCTCGGCATAGATATGGGCGCACACCGCGCCTGCCAGTGCGCCATCAAATTCGGCCACCAGAAATTCCTGCAAGTGTTGAAAAATATTATCACGATCCCGCAGCAGAATAATGTCCTCTTCAGCATAGGGCAGCAGTAGTTGGTAAATCGCTTCGACATCATCGACAGTGGCGCTGCGAATCTGAATGTCATGATTCACGCAGTCACCGAGCCCTGCCCGCGCCGCAGCATTTCGGCGGCATGCTGCAACGACTGCTCGCCCGCCCCGCCCAGCATGCGGGCGATTTCACTCTGCCGCGAATCATCGGCGACAGGTTGCAGGCAGGTCACGGTGCGCCCGTTCCGTTCCGCCTTGCTGATCACCACCTGATGGTCGGCGCACGATGCCACCTGCGGCAGATGCGAAATCACCAGCACCTGCCGCTCCCGGCCCATGCCGGCCAGCAGCTCACCCACGCACCACGCCGTTTCACCACCGATGCCGGTATCGACTTCATCGAACACGGCCAGTTTCGGCATATCTGTTAACACCCCGCAGCCTTTGAATGCCAATACCAAGCGCGACAGTTCGCCGCCGGAAGCCACCGCAGCCAGATCACGCCACGGCTCGCCCGGATTGGACATGACTTGAAGCGTGATCGCATCCCAGCCATCGGCGCGCCAGGCGGATTCGTCTTGCGCCGGACAAACATCAAAACGCACCTGCATGCCGCCCAGCGCCAGTTGATCCAGAAACGGACGCAACTGACCAACCAGCTTGTCTCCCTGCGCCGCCCGTTCAGCGCTGAGCGCCGCCGCCTCTGTTCTGTATCGGTCGGCAGCTTCATTCAATGCCTGCAATAACGATGCCTCATCCCAGCCCGCCGTATCCAGCGCCGCCAGCCGCTGCCGCCATGTTTCCATCAACGCCAACAAACCGGCTTCATCGGCATCGTGCCGACGCATCGCCTCATGCATGCCCATCAGGCGCTGCTCAGCCCGGTGCAGAGCGGCTTCATCAAATGAGGCGTCCAGCACGCTGCGCAATTCCGGCGTCACTTCGCCAAGCAGCGCATCCATCTGGTCAACCATTTCCCGGCTGCGATGCAGACCGTCATGAAAATCTTCCACTGCCGCCACCGCATGGCCGGCCCGGGCGATCAGATCGCGCACCGATGGCTCCGACTCCTCCAGCAGGCTCAGCGCCTCGCCCGCCGCCTGCTGAATCTGGGCATGATGACGCCCGCGATCCACCTCCTCCTGCAGACGCTCAACCAGCCCGTCTTCAATCTCCAGCGCTTCCAGTCGCGCCAGTTCCTCGCGCATCCAGGCCGCCTGCTGCTCGGTTTCGCCGCGCTCGGCGTGCAGTGATTTCAGTTGGCCTTGCAGTTGCCGCCACGCCTCGAATGCGTCCTGCACGCCCTGCAACAAATCGGCTGGCAGGCGCGCATCGAGCAACTGCTGCTGCACCGATGCCTGCATCAATGTCTGATGCTCATGCTGGCCATGCATATCCAGACAGATATTGCCGATCTGCTGCAACGTTTTCAGCGCCACCGGCACGCCGTTGACATAGGCGCGCGAACGCCCTTCCGAGGTTACAATACGGCGAAGGATCAGTGCATCTTCAACATCGATATCGGCAGCATCGAGCAGTGCGTTGAGGCGCACATCCGCCCCTTCCCCTTTCGCGCTCTCCCCATGCACACTCTCCCAGACCGCCGTCACCTCCGCTTTATCAGCGCCGTGCCGTACCCACTCCGCACTGGCCCGCGCCCCGAACACCGCTGCCAGCGCTCCGCCCAGCATCGATTTGCCCGCACCGGTCTCACCCGTAAACACCGTCATGCCGGGCCCCGGTTCAAGGTGAACCTGCTCGATCAAGGCAAATTGTTTAACCGTAAGCGAGGTCAGCATATTGATCCCTTAACATACAAGAATATAACCACAGATGAACGCAGATACACGCAGATAAAAGCTCATCGTAGTATCCAAAAGGATCGCAATTTTATGCCTTTGATTTCATCTGTGTTCATCTGCGTTTATCTGTGGTTCACTGCTTTTGACGTTAATCAACTTCAAGCTGGCCGGCCCAGTGTAGTTTGCTGCGCAGCACTTCAAAATAGTGCCGATCCGGCTGATAGACCAGCGAGATAGCGCCGCCCTTGCGAATCCGGACATGATCGCCCTGCTGCAGCTGCATCAGCTCTTCACCATCCAGATTCACGGCTGCGCCGTGCAGCGATTCGACCAGATTCAACTCCACCGCATCATCGCCCGAAATCACAATCGGC
>JALUYG010000141.1 GCA_027013105.1 Mariprofundus sp. | reverse complement strand
CCAGGTGCAGCTGCGCCATGGCGCGACCCGATGCGCGCAGTTGCGCCGGATTCAGGGCATCCATGGTCTTGCCGGCCAGACAGGAGACGATGCACCCCTGTTTGCCCTCGATTTCAAACAGTAGCGAACCATCTCGGCGCGGCATCACATCCGGGCAGGATAAGCCGTTCGCCGCCAGATGCTTCATCAGATGCATAAAATAGGGTAGTTCGTCTGCATCCATACGCTCAAAAATCGTCAGGACATAACGCCGGCTCTCCGCGCCGTCATGCGAGTAAATAAAGAAATTACTGTTTTCGATGCCGGCGGCGATGCCTTCAAAGCCGGTGAGCCGGCCAAGGCTGTAACCGTTCAGAATGGATTCCATTTGTGCTTGCGTGAGTTCAGTATAAACAGACATGGCGGCGATACTAGAACCCTCTTCTGTTATGGCAATTTGTCTCTAGCCATTTTCATGTAGTGGCACCCGATCAAATACTGGACAATTCCCATATTAATACGATATTTGGTGTTGAGTGCAGTTCTTTATTTCACATTTAATCAGCGTAGCTTTCGAGCATGGCCTATTTCGATGTATTCAATGGCGATGCCGATGGCATCTGCGCACTGCACCAGCTGAGACTGGCGGAACCCCATAACGCCACGCTGGTGACCGGGGTGAAGCGGGATATTGCGCTGCTTGAGCGCGTACAGGCATGCGCCGGCGATCGGGTGACCGTGCTGGATATTTCACTGCATAAAAATCGCCATGATCTGCTTCGCCTGCTCAATAGCGGTGCAGAAGTTCGCTATTTCGATCACCATTTCGCCGGAGATATCCCGGTATCAGATCATCTGGAAACACATATCGACACCGCCGCCAACACCTGCACCAGCCTGTTGGTGAATGATTATCTGGGCGGCGCCTACCTGTCGTGGGCGGTGACGGCGGCTTTCGGGGATAATCTGTTTGATGCTGCGCGGGCAGCTGCGGCGCCGTTACAGCTGAGCGAATTGCAGATCAAGCAGCTCGAAGAGCTGGGGACGCTGATCAACTACAACGGTTACGGCGTTACGCTGGATGATCTCCATTTCGCGCCGGAGGCGCTATATCGCGAAATCAGCGGCTATGAAAATCCATTTGCATTTATTGCCGATTCTCCGGCATATCGCCAACTGGCGGAAGGGTTTAGCGCCGATATTGCGCGAGCCAGAGCGTTGCCCTCTGCGATTGAAGAATCTGCTGTTAAAGTGCTGATGCTGCCGGATGCCGCCTGGACACGACGCGTATCCGGCGTCTTTGGCAATGAGCTGGCGCGCGGCGCACCGGATCGGGCGCACGCCTTGATGACAACACTGCCGGACGGCGGTTACCGTATCAGCGTTCGCGCCCCCCTTAACAACAAAACCGGCGCAGACGAATTGTGCATGCAATTTCCAAGCGGCGGCGGGCGTAAGGCGGCTGCCGGCATCAATGCGCTGCCGGCGGAGATGGCGGATGATTTCATCGCCGCTTTCCGGCAGCAGTACGGGGCCGAATAGCGACTCACCCCGCTTCGCGACTCCCAATCCGAGAGTAACAGAATCAATCATACCGGAAGTGCGACTTCAGTCGCGCCTTGACTCACTATTTGGCGCGGCTAAAGCCGCACTTCCGGTACAATGAAGTCCATTTTGTTACTAAAGAAAGAGTTTACAACATGGCGACCAGCAGGGCGCCGACTGACATCAGACCTATGCCGAGCCAGTTGAGCAGCGAGAGTTTCTCACTCAAAAACATCACGCCGAATACGGCGACCAGCACCACGCTCAGCTTATCAACAGGCGCCACCTGCGAGGCGTTGCCCAGCTTCAGCGCGCGAAAGTAGCATACCCACGATGCGCCGGTGGCGAGGCCCGACAGGCAGAGAAACAGATAACTTTTGGCGGAAATAGCGCGTAGCGCCTGAAACTGATTCGTGCCCCACAAAATAGCGCCAAGCACAACCAGAATCACAACTGTTCGAAAAAAGGTTGCGAAATCCGAATTTACCTCTTCCACGCCGACTTTGGCGAAAATGGCCGTCAGCGCTGCGAAGATAGCGGAGAGCAGCGCCCAGAATTGCCATGATGCCAGATGAGTCATCATGGCATGATAGCGAATCATCCGGGCTTTGAAAGAATGAGAATGCCGTGCGGTGAAGAAATCACAATTGACTTAAACGCTCAATCGCAGTTCCCATTTCATCGCGTTTGGCGCGGGCTTCATGCAGCTCCGCCTCTACTTTGGCCACCACGTCCGCCGGCGCATTGTTGCAGAATCGGGGATTGGCCAGCTTGCCTTCACGCATGGCGATATCTTTTTCCAGTTTGGCGATATTTTTCCGCAGGCGCGCCAGCTCCTCCTCCACATTCACCAGCCCGGCCAGTGGCAAAAAGATCGTCGCATCGGCAATCGGCGCCACCGCCGCGCCATCCACCTCGGTATCGGCATCCTGCCAGCGAATGGACTCAAGCCGGGCCAGGCTGCTGATCAACTGCTGCTGCGCATCCAGATCGGCCCGAACATCCGCACCGCAGGCGATCACCGCTTCGATGCGCTTGCCCGGATTGACATTCATTTCACCGCGAACCGAGCGAATGGCCGACACCACCTCAATCACCTTGCGTATGCGGCGCAAGGCGTCGGCATCGTGATCGTCGCGCGTCTTGTGCCAGTCGGCTGTAATCAGCCGGGCATCGGCGCCGTGCAGGCTCTGCCAGAGCGTTTCGGTGATATACGGGCAG
>JALUYG010000140.1 GCA_027013105.1 Mariprofundus sp. | reverse complement strand
ATGATGAAGTGAAATGCTATTACCGGTTATGGCACGTTTGTGCCATGCGCAGCCGATCAGAGATCCGCTGATGCGTGATCGGATGGTGGCAGAATGAGGGTGATATGCACACCGCCATCGGCGGGGGAATTGATCGTGAACTGCGCCTGCAGCATTTCGGCCCGCCGGCGCATATTGGCCAGCCCTTTACCCGCAGCCGATGCCTCGCCGAGCCCGCAACCGTTATCGATCACTTCGATACAGACCCTGTTGCGATCATGCATCAACTGCGTTGCGCGCACCTCCACCCAGTCTGCCCCGGCATGGCGGGCAGCATTGGTCAACGCCTCCTGCACAATACGCATCAGATGCATCGCCTGCCCATCCGGCAGCGGGCATGGCGCGGGCAGGCTGGTCATATTCCAGCTTACATGCAGGCCCAACGCCTCCAGTGGCTGTTGCAAACGATGACGCAACATGCCCAGCAACATACCGACATCGTTGCACTCTTCACCGATGCCATCCATCACCAGGCGCATATCCAAAAGCGCCTGATCGACCGTTCTGGTGAGCAGCTGTTGATCCTGAATGCCATCATGCAACATGCCGGAAATAGCGGCCAGATAGCCACCCAGCCCATCGTGCAGTTCGCGCGAAAAACGCTCGCGCTCCAAAGCAACAGCCCGCTCTTTTTGCAGGGCGGCCATCTGCGCCTGCTCCGCCTTCAAACTGGCGCTCACCCGCTCGATCTCGGCCTGCATGAGTTCGGCATGGGCGGCCGATTCGTGCAGCGCCAGTGAGAAGCGGTAAATCATCCAGATGCCGACAACAAGCAGCGTTAATGTCGGCCCGAGCTGCATGGTCAGCGGCGAATCCAGCTGATTAGAAAAATAGACCAGCCACCAGTCATGGCCGCCGGCAATAATCTGAATCAGCAGGGCGACAGCCAGCACCAGCGCCGTTCTGTTTTGTTGCTCGCACCAATAGCGAAAACAGAGCACAATGAGATAGACAACCAGCAGCAGAATCAGCGAATGCATCGGCATCTGCCACCCCATCAGCGTTGCATCATCACCAAACAGCAGAATAAACAGCCAGCCTGATGCAAACACGACCGCCAGACTCCGGATGAGCAGCGTTCGATCCACCTCCAGAATCCGGAACACCATCACAGCATGCAGCAATCCATAGACCTCAATGGCGCCATCCGCAATGCTCTCCCAGTAAAATCGCGACATCAACGGGGTATAGATTACAAAATTGGAGATCACCAGCGACCATGCAGCCGCAGCACCTGCCATCAACAGAAACACATCGCTCTGGCCGCGCTGCAACACCCACATCAATAGCGCCCCCAACGCCAGCAGCAGTGAAAAAACCAGCGCCACGACACTCATCGTGTGCTGGATAAAATAGATGCGCTCATAAACCGGCCGCACCTCTGCCGCCGGGCCGATCAACAGCGTGCCGATGCCTGCATCATCGTTGGCATAACCATGCACTCTGATATGCAACCAGTGCCGCCCTGCTGACAACTGCTGCAAGCCAACGGTGGCATATAACGGCCGATGCCAGTTGCGGGTATAGGGTTTGATCATGCGCCCGCCCGATTCGATCTGATGCTCATCCCACCAGATTGTTGCATTCATACTGAAATTGGCCAGCACTACGCCCATCTCATCTGTCGCTGCAGCGGGCAGATCAACCGCCACCCGATACCAGACGCCACCACCCTGACCGGGCCGGCTCACACTCCAGTTATCCGGCAGTGAGACCGGGTACCAGCCGGCATTTTCACCCGGCGGCGTATGAAAGTTGTCGTTGGCCAGGGCCTCGATATGGGTTGGCCGAATGATGTGATCGCTATGCAGCTGACTGTTCCCAGCCTTACAACCGCCCAGCAACAGCAATAAGCCCAGAGATAAACCGGTCAGAATTGTATGGATCATAACACTGGCAGGCCCGACAGGCAGGCTGGTTGCCGACAGTCATTCATAGATTCGAATCAGCCCCTGCTGACAGGCCTCATATACCGCCTCATTGCGACTGCTGACCTCCAGCTTTTCATAAATATGGCGAATATGGTTGACAATGGTGTGCGGGCTCAGTTGCAGCAGCGATGCGATCTCTTTACGCCGATATCCGCGCGCAATCAGGTTGAGCACTTCGGTCCTCCCGCGCTGTCAACATCACCTGCGCCCCGCTTTCGCTCTTCTGCTCACCCTCCGACTGGCCGACCGCCTTCAGAATATAGCGGGCAATCGAGGGGCTGATCGGAGAGCCCCCCTGCAGCACATCGATCATCGCATCACCGATCTCCTCCAGCAGCATATCCTTGAGCAGATAGCCGCTGGCGCCGGAGCGAATGGCACCGACCACCTTCTCCTCTTCGGCAAATACCGACACCACCATCGCCTCGGCAGCCGGATGAATGGATTTGAGCTGCCTGATCAGTGAGGTGCCATTGCCATCGGGCAGACCAAGATCGACCAGCAGCAGATCCGGCTTCTGCAACAGCAGCGCTCTGGCATCCCGGCAGCAGCCAGCCTCACCGAGCAAATTCAACTGCGGATGCTCGTTCACCGCTCTGACAAAACGCCTCCGCATCAACAAATCATCTTCGACGATTAATACTGCCGCCATTAAAAGGAGTACCTCCCACTCAGGCCAAACAGATGCGCCCTGCCCTTATATGCGCCGTTGGCGAGCGCGCCGGCGCCGGTGGGCGCTGTTTGATGCAGGGTGGTTTGCATGGTGTACATATAGGCGAGATCGT
>JALUYG010000139.1 GCA_027013105.1 Mariprofundus sp. | reverse complement strand
CCGCCCATTGTTGCAGCTGAAGGATCAGTTCACGATTGCCTTCAGCCTGCCCCTGCACGAAATCATCCGGGCCGACGGCCAGCGCGATATCACGGTTTCCTGCCGGCAGCATATCGTGAAATGTCGCCACGGGTTTTTTCAACGGGCGGGTAATGTGCTGTTCATCGCGCCACCACCATTGCAGCGGCAAACCGCTGCAATGGCTGATATCCGTGTGATCGGGCTGCAACTTCGCTTCCAGAATGATGTGTATGCCATCGCTCAGTTGCAGCGCCTGAATGCTGGTGATTGTTTCCAGCTTGATGTGCGCTTCAACCAGGCGTCTGAGCGCGTTGAGTTCCGGCGTGACAGCCATGCAATCACCATGACGCACCGCCTGATGGCTGGCTGGCGTATAAAAGCCGAGAAAATGCCCCTGTTCATCCTGCCCGACGAACCAGCGCAGCCGCCGTCGGAAGCGCTCGCCGTCCGGTTGAACCGGCATCCAGTCTGTCTGTTGATGCATCAGGGCTTTGAATGCATCAGACACCCAGCCCGATTTGACCGAAGCCTGATGTTCCAGGGAGATATGTTGCAGGGCGCAGCCGCCGCACCGATCCGCCACCGGGCAGGGTGGTTGCACGCGCTGCGCTGACGGATGGACGATCTCTATCACTTCACCGCGCATCACGCCGCGCCGTTTTCCGCTCAGTTGCAGTGTCAGCGCATCACCCGGCACCGCATTGGCCACCAGCAGAGGCGTTCCGTTCACATGCACCAGCGTATCGCCGCCGGGCAGGATGGCTTTCGCATGCCCTGTTTGCATCGTCATGGTTGTCACCTTCTCAAACCGTCATGCCCGTTGCTATCATGGACTTGAAGGCGGCCAGTCGGTTCAGCGTCTCAGCGATGGCCGGAAGAGCCGAATCCGCCGCTGCCGCGCTCGGTTTCCGACAGGCTCTCCACCGCCTGAAAATCCGCCTGCACAAAGGGGGCGATGATCATCTGGGCGATACGGTCGCCGCGCCGGACGGTGAACGCTTTGCTGCCATGGTTGATCAGAATCACGCCGACTTCGCCGCGATAATCCGCATCGATGGTGCCGGGGGAGTTGAGTACGGTGATGCCGTATTTCAGCGCCAGCCCCGAGCGCGGGCGAATCTGCGCTTCGTATTTGTCCGGCAAGGCCATGGCGAAGCCGGTCTTGATCAGAACGTGCGCGCCCGGCGCAATGACGACATCCTCATCCACGGCCGCGCGCAGATCGGCGCCGGCGGCGTGGGTGGTGGCGTAGAAGGGCAGATCGATGCCTTCGCCATGCGGCAGGGTCTGGATTTGAACGGTTGGTTTTGGACTGCTCATCGCTTGAACTCCCTTGCTTCCATTTCACTCATCTGTTGAATGTGTTGAATAATCTGTCTGGCAAAATCGAGCTTGGTGCCAGGTTCGATCTCTATTTGCTCGCCATGCCGGCTGATCCACCAGCCGCCGGCCAGTTCGTTGCCGTCTGCACTGCTGCCCGCAGCTCTACCCATATTGCTGATGTCATTGGCGATGATGGCATCGGCATTTTTGGCGGCCAGTTTGGCCCTGGCATGCTCGATATGATGATCGCTTTCTGCTGCGAAGGCGATGACGCGGGTCGGACGACGGGGCATGGATGCGATATGGGCGACAATATCTTCATTGGCGACCAGTTCGATGCTCATCTTCGAGCTATCGCCGCGTTTGAGTTTGCCTGCATGCGATTCGGCGAAGCGGAAATCGCTCACTGCAGCCGTGCCGATAAACAGATTGGCGCCGGCCGCTTCCAGTTCGCAGATCGACAACATTTCCGCCGCTGTCGATACGTTGCGGCGGATGACGCCGGGATGCGATTCCGGCGTGCCGGGGCCGGCCACCAGCGTCACCGATGCGCCCATGATGCAGGCCAGATCAGCCAGCAGCGCGCCGAGCGTGCCACTGGCGCGGTTGGTCAGGATGCGCACGCCGTCCCATGGCTCCACGGTCGGGCCGGCATTGATCACCCAGTGCTGACCGATCAACGGTTTGTCGGACAGCAGCGGTAGCAGCGCCGAGAGGATGGCGCGAATATCGGCCATGCGCCCGGCCCCCTGTTCGCCGCAGGCCAACTCGCCGGTCTCGGGGCCGATATGGTAAAAGCCACGTTTTTTCAGCCTGCCGAAATTACGCTGCGTGGCCTCGGATTCCCACATCGATCTGTTCATGGCCGGAGCCAGCAGTACAGGCGCTTCACAGACCTGCATGATGGTGGTGAGCAGATCATCAGCGATGCCGTGCGCCAGCCGGGCCAGCAGGTTGGCTGTGGCCGGCGCGATGATGACGGCATCGGCCCAGCGCGCCAGCGTGATGTGGCCCATGCGCTGCTCAGCGGTCAGATCGAACAGTTCGGTATGCACCGGATTTCCGGTCAGCGCTTCAAAGGTGAGCGGCGTGACGAATTCACAGGCGGAGCCGGTCATCACGCAGCGCACATCGGCGCCGGCTCTGGTGAGCATGCGGGCAAGTTCGGCGACCTTATAAACAGCGATACCGCCGCCAATGCCGATGAGGATTTTCTTATCGGTCAGCATGATGACATCACCACGCGCGAACGCTTTGGAGGTGCGTCTTTAGCGGCGCAAAAACAGGCGGTAAAATCTCTTTTCATGCCGATATTACAGCGCTGCGCGGCTGAAGCCGCACCTCCGGAGCCGGTAGCATGGTTGCAGGCAGGCACGTATCTGAAGTTTACGACTGCAGCTCTTTCAGCGTATTCAGC
>JALUYG010000138.1 GCA_027013105.1 Mariprofundus sp. | reverse complement strand
GAAGGTGGTGCCGGATGAGAAAGATGCGCTCACAGAACTGGTCAATATCGGCGTCGGCCAAGCCGCCTCGACGCTGAACAGCCTGATCGGCCACAAAATCCGGCTGGTCGCGCCGAGCATTGAAATCCTCACGATTCAATCCATTATCAATAATCCAGATATCTCCGGCGACCGGCGCATCTCAGCGGTATCGATGGCCTTTCGCGGCAGTTTCAACGGCCATGCTGCGCTGATGTTCTCTCTCGAATCCGCCCGCACGCTGGTCTCTGTTCTGACCGATGAGACGCCCGATTCACCACAACCGGAGGAACTCCGATCCGGCACGCTGGCGGAAGTGGGCAATATTCTGCTCAATGGCGTCATGGGATCGATCAGCAACATGCTGTCGGTCAGCCTCAATTACTCAGCGCCATCATATTACGAATCTGCGATAGCCGTTATTCTGGGGCATCAGCAAGCTGAAGCGGTTTTAATGGCGAAGGCCAATTTCTATGTTGATGAACTGTGTATCGAGAGCGACATCCTGCTATTCTTAGAGATCGAATCTTTCCGCGCCCTGATGGCGTCGGTCAATATGGAACTTGCCGTATGATCAGAGCTGAACAATTTCCGCTGCTTGATCACATCTCCAGCGGCATTGTCGCCATTGATCGACAGGCCAATATTGTCCTGTGGAACGCCCGCATGGAGCAGTGGTGCGGCCTGAACAGAGATGAGGTGCTCGGTTGCAATCTGTTCAGGCGTTTTCCGGAAACCGCCATGGACAAGGTGCGTCAGCGCATTGAGCAGGTATTGGCAGGCGGCCCTCCGGTGATTTTTTCATCACAGCTTCACCATCATCTGATCGCATGCCCGCTCGCTAATGGCGCATACCGGACCCATACCAGCACCATCACCTGGCTGGAGCAGTTCGGGATCGCACTGTTCTCTATTCAGGATCAGACGGAAGAGCATAAGCTCATCGCCCAGTATAAAGAGTCCACCCGCAAACTCCACGCCCAACTCGAACTGCTTCGGACGCTGGAAAGAGAAAAATTGCAGCTCTCGGCAGCCATCGATCAGGCCGGAGAAGCGATTGTAATTACCGATCATCATGGCCATATCGCCTACATCAATCGCGCCTTTATCCAGCAGACCGGCTGGAGCCAGGACGATATCAGCACATTGATGATTTACGATGCGCTGTTTGAGGAAAATCAGCCCGGATTCACCCGGCAGTTGAAACAGTTGCTGAACGACGGTCAAACCTGGCAGGGGCGTCAGAGTATCATGCGCAAGGATGGCAGCAGCTTTACCGCCTCGATCAGTATTGCTCCGATTAGCGATGAGGTCGGCAAGATCACCCATCACATCATCATTCAGGAGGATATCAGCGGCCAGCTGACCATGGAGGAAAAGTTTCGCCACACCCAGAAGCAGGAGGCGCTCATCACCCTGGTCGGCGGTATCGCCCACGATTTCAACAACCTGCTGGCCGGCCTGGTGGGGCAGCTGTATCTGGCTTCGCGCGAAGTGAAGGATATGCCCAAAACGGCTGAACGTTTAAAAAAGGCGCAGACCATCACCCAGGAAGCTGCTGAAATTGTCTCGCAACTGCTGACATTCGCCCGTCAGGGCGAGCACCATGCCAAAGAGTTCCCGCTCGATTCGTTTATCAAGGAGTTCATCAAGCTGGCCCGGCATAGCGTGCCTGAAAACATCGCCCTGATTCCGGACTTTGAACCGGGCGCCTATGCATTCCGGGGCGATGCCGATCAGTTGCAACAGGTGCTGCTCAATATCGTGCAGAATGCCGTCGATGCTTGCCAGGGGCGGGATCATGGCCGCATTGACATCGGCCTGTTTCCTTTCAATAGCGCCGAGCATGCGCAACTGCTGCAGAAATACCCCGTGCTTCGGCATGGAAATTTCGCCCACATCATCATTCGCGATAACGGCAAGGGCATGCCGGCCGATGTGGCAGACAAGATTTTCGATCCGTTTTTCTCCACCAAACAGCTGGGCAGCGGGCTGGGGCTGGCCATGGCCATGGGCTGCATTCGCAACCACCACGGCATCATCGATGTTGAGAGCAGGCCGGGCGCCGGCGCCTGCTTCCATCTGTTCCTGCCAACCATGGCGCCAAAACAGGTGGTTGAAACAGCCAGCGTCATTGAGCACAGCCACGCTGCCAACATCCTTCTGGTGGATGACGATGCACGCGTACTGGAGCCAACCAAAGAGCTGCTCGAATCCATGGGCTACGTGGTCACACTGGCCAAAGACGGCGAAAAGGCCTGCCAGATTTTCGAATTGCAACCGGAGCAGTGGGATATTGTCATCACCGACATGGTGATGCCGCGCATGAACGGCCTGGAAGCCTCGCTCAAAATGCGCCAGTTGAGGCCCGATATTCCGATCATCTATGCCACCGGCTACGACCCGTCGCTGGTCACCGACAACACCCGCAACGTCGAAAACAGCAAGCTGATCAGCAAGCCGTTCAATCCGGATGAACTGGACCGGCTAATTACCGAGATGGTTGTGAAACGCGAGGGGTAGAATGTGAGGAGTGAGGTGTAAGGAGTAAAAATTAACTCCTGACTCTTTCCCCCTCTTCCACATCCGCCATCAACGCGGCTCGCATCTGATCCATATGATTCGGAAAGAAGTGCCCTGCCCCTTCAATGGCATGAAAACGGATATTGGCTGCGCCCTGCACGCTGGCGCACACCTGCTCGAACGGCACAATTTCATCCGCCGTGCCGGAGATCACCGTCACCGGCCGCGTTT
>JALUYG010000137.1 GCA_027013105.1 Mariprofundus sp. | reverse complement strand
TCTTCAATTTATCCGTTGATCTGTGATAATCGTGATAAACCGTTTGGTTGGTCGTGGAGCAGGGATGCCAATGTGCATGAGGTGCCCGGTATCGATTCCGATACGGCGCTGGCCTTCTATCTGGCCGAGAAACATCTCGAACCGCTGCTGCCGCGCACCACGATCCAGCGGTTGGGGCCGCATTTTAAACGTGCAGAGGAAGTTCTGGATCAGGCCGATGCCGATAAAGGTAATCCGGCCTGGCGCAACAAGGTGCGGGTATTGCATCGCGGTCCCGGCCTGCAGAGCCCGTTAATTAACGCCGATGTCCAGTCGGTCACCTATGATGCGCTGTTGCGCAACCGGCGTCTTGATGTTGCATATCTGCCGTGCGGGGCAGACAAACCAAAACAGTACGAACTCAATCCGCTCGGACTGGTGCTGAAAGACGGTCTGTTCTATCTGGTCTGCTCAATGTGGGATTATACCGATATCCGTCTGATCACTCTGCATCGCATGAACAGTGCAACGGTGATGGAAACCCCATGCGCCGCACCGGACGGATTTGATCTTGATAACTATATCGCCTCCGGCGAACTCGATTTCGCCATCGGCGGAGAAATCAAACTGAAAGCTCGAATCAGCCGTGAGATCGCTACCCATCTGGATGAGCGCCCGCTACATGACGATCAGCAGTTGATCGAATGCGATGACGGCAGCTATCTGCTGGAGGCGACAGTGCTCGATACCAGTGAACTGCGCTGGTGGCTTTTGGGTTTCGGTTCCGGGGTGGAAATATTAGAGCCTGCAAGCCTGCGAGAAGAGTTTGAAATCATTTCCCATGAAATGGCAACTATCTATAAATGAAAACTACCACAGTCATCTGTTTCGACTTACTATCCGGCTAAAATAGGATTCATGGTTGACTAATGTATCCACAGAATACGCAGAATCATTATTTTAAGTGTTTCTTTGTTCTTTGTGGTAACATATGTGAACTGTTGTGAATCAAGGAGCGACCGTGAGCGATAAGCAGACACTGACCTACGCCGATGCAGGCGTGAATATTGATGCCGGCAATGCCTTTATCGGGCGTATCAAAGATGCGGTGGCATCGACCACCCGTCCGGAAGTGATAGGCGGGCTGGGCGGTTTCGGGGCGCTGTTCAAGGCGGATTTTTCGGCGATGCAGGAGCCGGTGCTGGTCTCCTCCACCGATGGCGTCGGCACCAAACTGCTCCTGCTGCAACAGCATAACCGTCCGCATGTGGCTGGAATTGATGCGGTAGCTATGTGCGTCAACGATATGGCCGCACAGGCGGCGGAGCCGCTGTTTTTTCTCGATTATCTGGCCAGCGGAAAACTCGATGCGGCCACGCTGGCCGGCGTGGTTGAAGGTATCGCCGAGGCATGTCGCATCTGTGAATGCTCGCTGATCGGCGGTGAAACTGCCGAAATGCCGGGTATGTACGCGCCCGGCCATTACGATATCGGCGGTTTTTCGGTGGGCGTGGTGGATCGCCCCAAAGTGATTGACGGCTCCACCATCGCCGACGGCGATGTGATGCTGGGTATCGCCTCCAACGGCCCGCACTCCAACGGTTTTTCACTGATTCGGAAACTGATAGAGGTAGGTGGTGCCGATATTGAAAACGATATGCTGAGCGATGGCGGCAAAGCCGTCGATGCCGTGCTGGCGCCGACGCGTCTGTATGTGCCGGCAGTCAAAGCGATGCTCAGGGCAGGCGTTGAAGTGCATGGTTATTCGCACATCACCGGCGGCGGCATGTTTGATAATATTGAGCGCATTCTGCCGGCGGATCTGGCTGCCACGGTGGATATTTCATCCTGGCCGGCGCCGCCGGTGTTTGAATACCTGCTGAGCTTTGCCAATGTAGCGCGCGACGAAAGCTACCGCACCTTCAACATGGGCGTCGGTTTTGTCGCTATCCTGCCCGAATCCGAAGCGACAAGAGCGGAAGCTGTGCTCACCGAGGCTGGGGAAACAGTCTATCGAATCGGACGCATTCATCGCCGGCAGGAAGACGTTGTCACGCTGGTTGATTAAGGCAGCTCCGAGCTTCCGGCTGGCCATGGATGTCCGGTCAGGCTCCAGATTTATCGCCAAGTGATTTACTTCAGCGAACTCTGGCCGACGGATGCATCGCGGCAGATCCAGTCCGCCCCCAGCGTGCCATTGAGCCGCTGCAGGTAATCATCGTCTGAAACGACATCAATAATCCTGTCGGCTTCATTGATACGTTCGGTCAGTCGCTGCGCTCTGACCACTTCATCTTCGTCGAGTTGCTGAATCTGTTGTTTCAGGTAGTCGCGATGCTGTAACCAGAGCTGTCTGTCGCGCGCCTGTTTGATTTTAAGGCGTTCCCGATACCAGTCGCTCTGCAGCAGATATTCACGCGTGAACATGCGCCGAATGGCGGCATCTTCTACGCCCATGCCCTCATATTCACCGTTGGCCATAATGTGCAACAGCGCTTTCAGCGGCGGGCAGGCGTCCCGGATGGAGCCATCAAGGAAATAGCCATGGGCGACGCGCTGCTGGGCCTCGCAAATGTTATTGATACCATCGACAAACTCCGCCATGCCCTGAGTTTCCGGCTTGAGCATGGCTTCATCGAACACAGCCATGGGTCGATCGAATATTTTGCCGAAATGGTCGTGCATAAAGCGCTCGGTCATGCGATAACCCAGTCGGCTGGCCAGCACGGTTTTGCCCTCATATTCGAAATCATTGAGCTTTTCGAGATAGCCGTGTTCAATCATATAGGAGGCTTTCTGCACAT
>JALUYG010000136.1 GCA_027013105.1 Mariprofundus sp. | reverse complement strand
CATCGCCAAGATTGCAGGCGTCAAGATGTGTCAGGCCTACCACCAACAGTATGGCTTTGACGCCATTGCCGCGATGCCGACCAACCTGTATGGCCCGAATGATACATTTGACCTGCAGCAGTCGCATGTGTTGCCAGCTCTGATTCGCAAGTTTCATCTGGCCAAACTGGCGCAGGCGGAAGAATTGGATGCGATCATTGCAGATGAAAAGAAGCATGGCGCGATTCCGGCCGATGTGATCGATGCGCTGGGGTTAAAATGCACATGCTCATCCCTCACGCCTGATGCCTCGCGTCTTGCGGCATGCAAACCTCCACAGGTTATTTTGTGGGGAAGCGGGTCGCCATATCGCGAATTTCTGCATGTTGATGATCTCGCTGACGCCTGTCTGTTTCTCATGACGATACCATCCGAACGACTTACGCCTTACCCGGCGCGGCTGTTCAATATCGGTGTTGGCGAAGATCTTACCATCCGTGCACTGGCCGAACTGGTGCAGGAGATTGTCGGCTTTGACGGCGAGGTGGTGTGGGATAGTTCCAAGCCTGATGGCACGCCGCGAAAACTGATGGACGTGTCACGGCTCAGGCAACTTGGCTGGCAAGCCAGCACGCCGTTGCGGCAGGGTATTGAGGCTGTCTACCGGGATTATTGCGCTCAGGCGTGAAGGGCTGCTGACCTTTCAGAGGACGATGTGTCTTGTCTGGAATAACGCATGATAGCGCAGCGGCGGGCGCATCGTTACACTGCCGCGCCAATGAGCAAGATCAAGCAATCCCATATTCGCAACTTTTCGATTATCGCCCATATTGATCACGGCAAGTCCACCCTGGCGGATCGCCTGATCGAGGTGACCGGGGCGCTCACCGAACGTGAGATGAAAACCCATCAGGTGCTCGATTCGATGGAACTGGAGCAGGAACGCGGCATCACCATCAAATCGCAAACGGCGACGCTGACTTACACGGCTGGCCATGGCGACACCTATCAGCTCAATCTGATCGACACCCCCGGCCATGTCGATTTCACCTATGAGGTGTCGCGCTCCCTGCAGGCCTGCGAAGGGGCGCTGCTGATTGTCGATGCGGCGCAGGGGGTGGAGGCGCAGACGCTGGCCAATGTCTATCTGGCCATGGAGAACGACCTCGAAATTATTCCGGTGATCAACAAGATCGATCTGCCCAGCGCCGATATCGACGAGGCCAAACGTCAGATCGAAGAGGTGATCGGGCTGGACGCCGCCAATGCGATTCCGGTTTCGGCCAAAACCGGCGAAGGCATTCGGGATGTGCTCGAAGCGATTGTAGAATATATTCCGCCGCCGCAAAATCGTGATGACAAACCGCTTCGGGCGCTGGTGGTGGATTCGTGGTTCGATGCCTATGTCGGGGCGATGGCGCTGGTGCGCGTGGTCGATGGCGTACTCAGAAAGGGTGAGCGTTTTCGTCTGATGTCGATGCCGACTGCGGCCAGTTATGAGGTGCAGGATGTCGGCCGCTTTGTGCCGGCGCCGCTGCCTGCGCCAGAGCTGGCCTCCGGCTCGGTGGGCTATCTGACCGGCGGCATCAAGAAGCTTGCCGATCTAAAAGTGGGCGATACGGTGACGACGCTGAGAAACGGCGCCAGCGAACCGCTGCCGGGCTATCGAGAACCCAAGCCGATGGTGTTTTCCGGCCTCTATCCGGTCGATTCGGCCGACTACAACGATTTAAGGGATTCGCTGGAGAAGCTCAATATGAATGATCCGGCCTTCACCTATGAGCCGGAGAACTCCTCGGCGCTGGGGCTCGGTTTTCGCTGCGGTTTTCTTGGCATGCTGCATATGGAGATTGTGCAGGAGCGGCTGGAGCGCGAATACGATCTCGATCTGATCACCACCGCGCCGAGCGTGATTTACCGCATCCACACTACCGACGGCGAGGTGTTTGAAACCTCGAATCCGAGCGAGTTTCCCGAGCCGCAGTGCATCGACAGCGTGGAAGAGCCGACCGTGATCGCCAATGTGTTTACGCCCGAAGAGTTTGTTGGCGCGATGATGAAGCTCTGCCAGGAGCGGCGCGGCGTGCAGCAGGATATGAAATTTATCGGCCAGGGCAGGGTGATGCTGAGCTATCGGCTGCCGCTGGCTGAGATGGTGATCGATTTTTATGATCGCCTGAAATCGGTGTCGCGCGGTTACGCCTCGATGGATTATGAGTTGTCCGATTTTTCCGCCGATGATGTGGTCAAGCTCGATGTGCTGGTGCATGCCGAGCCGGTCGATGCGCTCTCCCTGATCGTGCATCGCTCCATTGCCGAAACACGCGGACGCGAACTGGTCAAGAAGCTGCGCCAGCTGATTCCGCGCCAGCAGTTCGACGTACCCTTGCAGGCGGCCATAGGCGGCCGAATCCTGGCGCGGGAGACGATCAAGGCGGTGCGCAAGAATGTGACAGCCAAATGCTACGGCGGCGATATCACCCGCAAACGCAAACTGCTGGAGAAACAGAAAAAAGGCAAAAAACGGATGAAATCGATCGGCAGCGTTGAAGTGCCGCAAGAAGCATTTTTAGCTGTGCTGAAGCTGAATGAATAAATTTCATGTTAATTGAAAGTTATAGTTTCAATTAACATGAAATGATGGTATTATCACGCCCATGATTGATCGAGATATGAAGCCGACGTTGTTGCATCTGGCCGCGCAATATCCGGTAGTCGCTGTAACCGGACCACGACAAAGCGGCAAAACCACGTTATGCAAAGCCACCTTTCCAGACAAGCCATATGTCAACCTGGAAATACCGGATGTTCG
>JALUYG010000135.1 GCA_027013105.1 Mariprofundus sp. | reverse complement strand
GAAAGAGAATGGCGTGGATCTGATGGCCGACAAGCTGGCGCTGCAGCGTCTGAAAGAGGCGGCGGAGAAGGCCAAGATCGAACTCTCTTCGAGCCAGCAGACCGAAGTGAACCTGCCGTTCATTACGGCTGATGCGAGCGGCCCGAAACATCTGCTGATCAAGCTGACACGCGCCAAGTTCGAGAGCCTGGTCGGCGATCTGGTTGAAAGTTCGCTCAAGCCATGCAGGCAGGCTCTGAAAGATGCCGGCGTCAAGGCATCGGATATTCATGAAGTTGTGCTGGTTGGCGGACAGACCCGTATGCCGCTGGTGCAGCAGAAGGTGGCCGAGTTCTTCGGCACCGAGCCACACAAAGGCGTCAATCCGGACGAGGTTGTGGCCATCGGCGCAGCCATTCAGGGCGCCGTACTGACCGGTGATGTCACCGACGTACTGCTGCTTGACGTGACACCATTGAGTCTCGGAATCGAGGTTGAAGGTGGTCTGTTCAACAAGATCATCGAGAAAAACACCACCATCCCGACCAAGAAGAGCCAGACCTACACGACGGCCGCCGATAACCAGACTGCGGTGACCATCAAGGTGGCGCAGGGCGAGCGCGAGCTGTTCAGCGCCAACAAGCAGCTTGGCCTGTTCAACCTGGAAGGCATTGCGCCGGCGCCGCGCGGCATGCCGCAGATTGAGGTGACTTTTGATATCGACGCCAACGGCATTATCCATGTGCATGCCAAGGATAAGGGCACCGGCAAGGAGACTTCGATTCGCATTGAGTCCGGCTCCGGCCTCTCCGAGGAGGAGATCGAACGCATGAAGAAAGATGCGGAAGCCAATGCCGAGGCGGATAAAAAGCTGAAAGAGCAGATCGAAGCGAAGAATCGCGCCGATGCGCTGGTCTATTCCACCGAGAAATCGCTGAAAGAGCATGGCGATAAAGTGGACGCCGACACGCGCAAGGGCATTGAAGAGGCGCTGGCGGAGCTCAAGAAAGCCATCGAAGGCGGCGATGCCGATGCGATTGCAGCAGCCGAAAGCAAGCTGGCCGAGAAATCACAGAAGCTGGGCGAAGTGATTTATCAGCAGATGCAGCAGGAACAGGCGCAGGCTGAAGGCGGTGCTGCTGATGCAGCCGCAAGCGGCGCGGCGGACGATCACGCAGCCAAAGATGCTGAGATTGTCGATGCCGAAGTTGTCGACGAAGCCGACAAGAAGTAAGGCGTAGCATGTAAGGCGTGAGGGAGCGGGGAGCAACATGCTTGCCGCTCCTTTTCACATTTTTGAGAAACATCAACCAAGCTGTTTCACGCAAAGGCGCAAAGTACGCAAAGAGAACCGAATATATGGTTTTGACTTGACTTTGCGATCTTTGCGCCTTTGCGTGAGATGCTTTTGACCTGAAATGAATGATAGCTGGGAGTGATTGTGTCGAAACGCGATTATTATGAAGTGTTGGGCGTCGCCAGGGATGCCGATGAAAACACCATCAAGCGAGCCTACCGCAAGCTGGCGATGAAATATCATCCGGATCGCAATCCGGATGATAGCGCGGCGGCAGAAAATTTTCGCGAGGTGACGGAAGCCTATGAGGTGTTGACCGATCCGGACAAACGGACGCGTTACGATCAGTACGGCCATGCCGGTGTGGACGATCAGATGCAGGACTTCTGGGGCCGTGGCGGCGCGCAGGATTCCCACGCTTTCCGCGATTTCGGCGATATGTTCGGCGATGTATTCGGCGATATGTTCGGTTTTGGCGGCGGTGGCGGGCGTTCCGGCCGCGGCGCCGATCTGCGTTATAACCTCTCCCTGACGCTCGAAGAGGCGGCCAGCGGCCGCGAAGTGGAACTGAAGATTCCCCGCCATGAAACCTGCGGCGGCTGTCAGGGCTCCGGGGCCAGGCCGGGAACCAATCCGGTGCCGTGCAACACCTGCGGCGGTCATGGACAGGTGCAGATGCAGCAGGGATTTTTTGCCGTGCGCCGCACCTGCCCGACCTGCCATGGCTCCGGTACGCGGATCGAATCGCCATGTGTGGAGTGCGGCGGTTCCGGCCGTGTCAAAGTCACCAAAAAACTGAAGATCAAGGTGCCGGCAGGCGTGTATGATGGCGCTCAGGTGCGGGTGAGCGGCGAAGGCGAAAGCGGCCAGCATGGCAGTCCGGCCGGCGACCTCTACGTGATTATTTCACTCAAGGAGCACCCGATTTTTGAACGCGAAGGCGCAGATCTCTACTGCACCATGCCGGTCACCTTTCCACAGGCGACGCTCGGTTCGGAAGTGGATGCGCCGACGCTGGAAGGCAAGGTGAAAATCAAGATACCGGCCGGCACCGAGGGCGGGCGGGTATTCCGCCTGCGCGGCCATGGCGTGCCGGATGTGCGCAACGGCGGCCAGAAGGGCGATCTGTATGTGCGCGTTCAGATTGCCGTGCCCAAGAAGATGAGTTCGCGTCAGGCGCAGTTGCTGCGTGAGTTTGCCAATGAGACCGGCGATGAGGTTTATCCCGAACGCTCCTCGTTTCTGGGCAAGGTGAAAGATTTCTGGGATGAGTTGTCCGGGGAGGCCAAGTGATGGGTGAACTGCGGGTGGTTGTCGTTGGCGCTTCGGGGCGCATGGGGCGCATGCTGGTGCGCGCCGTTACAGAGAGCCGGGACGCCTGTCTGGTTGGCGCGACCGAGCGGCAGGGTTCTGCATGGCTCGGGCGCGATGCCGGCGAGCTGGCCGGTGTGGAGACGCTCGGCATTCAGCTTGTGGATGATGTCAATAGCTGCCCGGATGGCGATGTGCTGATCGATT
>JALUYG010000134.1 GCA_027013105.1 Mariprofundus sp. | reverse complement strand
TGTATCAAAAAACGCCTGCCCGATGAGCGATACGCTGGCCATCAGCGGCATCAAAAAGGCCGCCCGGGCGCTGCCAATCGCCGTGGAACAGGGCAACAACCTTGCCGCCCGCGCCGACATGCTCTACGCCTCATCGATTTCCGGGCTGACGCTGGCCAATGCCGGGCTGGGCAGCGTTCACGGCCTCGCTTCCCCGATTGGCGCCTGTTTTCCCATGCCACACGGAGAGGTATGCGGCAGCCTGCTGTTTGCAGCGACGCGCCTGAATATTGAGCTCATGCAAAACAGGGAGCCGGACAATATCGGCCTGAAAAAATACGCCGAAATCGGCCGCATCGTGACGAACGACCACAATCTCAATGATGCAGATGCCATCGAACAGCTGCTCAAGCTGCTGGACACATGGACAAGCCGCTTTGCGATGCCGCTGCTCTCCGACTACGGCGTCAGCGAAGCAGATATCCCCAAACTCATCGCCAATGCCAGCCCCGGCAGCATGAAAACCAACCCCATCACTCTGGGCAGTGAAGAAACTGCAGCCTTGATCAGAACAAGGTTGTAGATCGTCGTTATGTTGGACAGAATGCACATTGGATTGCATGCACAATACAAGTTCAACACCTCGGGAGATTTGCCATGAAAAAACTGATGACCGCCATTTTCGCCCTGCTGATCGCACTCTCTTTTGCGGGCTGTTCCGCCGAACCCGGCAGCAAAGCCTGGTGCGATAACATGAAGCAAAAAGAGAAGGGCAAATGGACTGCTGATGAAGCGGCCACCTTCACCAAATACTGCCTGATGGGCAACTACAAAAAATAAGCTGAGTAAAAGCCAATCGCACAACACCCAGGCTGCGGTTGGCTTTTCACGCTCCAGTCATGATCGGCCGGCGAATGCAGCCAGTTTGGGCGTTCATTGATCCTTCAATAAATGCTTTGCATGAATGCACATATCCAGATATGAATATCACGCCATATCGAAGGATATTCGATTAGATACCATGCGGGCTTCTTTGCCAACCCTTGCTTAGAAGGTATTGATATCGCTATGATTGCAAAAACTAGAGAATAAATAGCTATGCATAAAAACATGGGACGTTTAGACTTTAAAGAAAATTGGCCAGCTCCAGCGGAATATCTAAACGAGGTCGGAAGAATGACTGCTGTATGGGGAACTCTGGAATCAGCTGTCGACCTCGCCATCAGCAAGCTGGCCGGTTATGAAAAGCCTCTCGATATTCGAGCCTATATCCTCGTTGCCCATTCGAATTTCCAACAACGTATAAACATTATTAGCACTTTATGCGAGCAGTTAGCTCCTGAGGCCCCTCAACTTCGGGGATACAAAAAGGTAATCTCAAAAATCGAGGGCGCTCAAAAAGGACGAAACAAATACGCCCACAACGCGATTTTTACAAACGAAGAAACTGGTGAGGTCAATGTTGCAGTTGGCTCCGCTAGAGGGACTTTAAAAACGAAGGTAGAAATTGTTCGAGTCAACGACATCAAAGAAGTGACTGCAAAAATTCACGAAGCAATGTGTGCGCTGCATACGCTTGTAAGCGGGCACAAAATTCGTCCAATTTGGGAGCGAAATGTATAACGCTTAGGAGTGAGCATGGATATATTCCAAAGGTTTAACCGCAAAAGTATCGACGATAGGCAAATAGATACACTAATCGGCCTAAGCAAGGGACTACTTGCAGATGGTAAGGTAGATCAAGCTGAAGCTGAATTTTTACAAACTTGGCTTATACAGAGTCGTCAAACAACTGAGAACCCAGTGATTATTAATTTACTTAGCCGGGTGGATGCAATGCTAGAAGATGGGGTACTTGATTCTGAGGAATCCTCCGAATTGCTCTCAATTCTTCACAAACTAACTGGTGAGCCGTCCGTGGTCGGTGAGTTAGCAAAAACCACGTCACTTCCGGTAGATGAACCTGCCCCATCAATTATATTTGAAGACAATCAATTTTTATTTACTGGCACATGCGTTTATGGCTCCAGAAAAGACTGTCAGTCAGCCATTGAATCTCTCGGGGGTATTAACGCGAAAGGCGTAACCAAAAAACTTGATTATCTGGTGCTTGGTACATACGTAACCGATAGTTGGATTCATGAGAGCTATGGCAGAAAAATTGAAAAGGCCATGCAATATAGAGATGAAGGAATGCCAATTACAATAATCACCGAGGAGCATTGGATTAATGAAGGTAAACTTCGCTAATAATAACGCGCATAACAAGGCGCTCGTGTGGGATGCCTGCTACGCTGCGCGCCCCACAGCTTAATCGTTAGGTGCGAAAGGAATGATCCAACTCTCACACATCGGAGAAGAACTACTTGCCCAGATGCTTTCCGATTCTGAGGCGGTGAGAAATGCTGTTTGTGATGGTTACGTATCTCCCACGCAAACCGCGACTTTCGTGCCTGAGCTACGGCTAAACAACTGTGGAGCTCTCGGCTTTGATGGTGTTCATAAGATCGATGTCGCGGTACTGAATCCCGAAACAGGCTTTTGCTATCCAATCGAGGCAAAGCTGGGCTTCAATCGTTTGGGTCAAAACGAATTCGAGAAACGATTTCTCGGGGAATGTGGGACATCCCACAGCAATACTCGCGTGAAAGGAAGCATGATCTCCATTCTTGAAAGAAAACTTCCGCAAGCCTGTAAGGGCCACTGCCTCAGCGTATCGTGGCAAGGTCGACAGTTCACTGTATCGCCAGCATGGGCGCTAGTAGCTAGAAAAGCTATTATTGAGAAATGGAAGGAGGCTCAAGCACCCCGGCTGTCTAACCTGAAAAATTCAT
>JALUYG010000133.1 GCA_027013105.1 Mariprofundus sp. | reverse complement strand
AAATGGTAATAGAATCGCTCCAGCACATCCAGCCAGTGCGCTGCCGTTTTATGCGCTACCGACAAATCTTCCCGTAACGCATTGATTGAAAGCAGCGAACCGATGCGCGCCGGCAGAGAGTCCACCAGCAGTTGTAGCTGCGAGATTGACCGTATGCTCTCCACATCGCGGATATCTTCCCGCACCAGGCGATCAACCCGCTGATTCTGCCAGCGGCGCAGTTCGCGCTGACTTTGACCAAGCAGCGGCTCCGGAAATCCGCCAAAGCGCATCAGACTCTGCAGCGCTTCTGAAGATTCACGGCTCGCATCAGGGAAGCGGAGCTCTTCCGGTGGTGTGATGGCAGGGGTGCTTCTTCCAAGCAACTCAGTCAATGAAAAGGGGTGCAGACGATAGGCGTAATAGCGCCCCATCAGAGAGTCGCCTCCGCGCCGGTAGTTATCCAGCCGGGCACTGCCGGTGACAAGAATGGAAAAATCATCTTTGTGTTTGTCGAACAGGCCTTTGACATGGTTTTTCCAGTCGGCGTATTTGTGTATCTCATCAAGCATGATGAGTTTGGCATCGCCTGCAAAGGCGCCTTCCAGAAATCGTTTACGATCATCTCTGGCATCCCAGTTCAGGTAATCGGAGTGCTTGAAATACCTGCGAGCAATATCCATACCCATACTGGTCTTGCCCACCTGACGGGCTCCACTGATGAATACCATCTTATTCGACAGGTCATTGGCAATCAGCCCGGCAAGGTAACGATGCTTCATGCAGGAGATAATACAAAGATTTTCTACCTTAGGCAAGAATTACCACAAAGATTTTTGACTTTGATTCACTTTTTACCTGTTTTGATCAACAATCAACAAGGCTGC
This sequence comes from Mariprofundus sp., assembly GCA_027013105.1. Lineage (GTDB taxonomy): Bacteria > Pseudomonadota > Zetaproteobacteria > Mariprofundales > Mariprofundaceae > Mariprofundus. Next base: position 1,971 of record JALUYG010000133.1, on the reverse strand, counting down.
CAAAGCGTTGTGCCTTTTGGATGGCCAACAGTACGCTTGAAGAGCAGTTTCGCTTATGAGGGCTGCGCCAATCCGATCAGGGAGCCTTTCCGCCTGTTCCGCTTTTGCCTATGCTTGCGCCATGCCAAATAGTGACCAAGCAATCTGCCTGCACGGGCCGTCATGGCTGGCCGGCTGGCTGAGCAATCACGCCGACAGTTACCCGCACAGCGAGGAACGCATGCAACTGGCCATCGAACTCTCCGCCATCAATGTGGCAGAGGGCACTGGCGGGCCGTTCGGAGCAGTGGTTGTCGATATGCGCTCCGGCCGATTGATCAGCGCCGGCGTCAATCGCGTGGTCGCCTGCTGCGCCTCTGTTGCACATGCGGAAATCATGGCCATGACAGCTGCACAACAAAAACTCGGCTGTTTCGACCTGAGCGCATCCACCTCGATAGCATCCGATACGCCTGTCTTTGGGCTCTACAGCAGCTGCGAGCCCTGCGCCATGTGTTTCGGCGCTATTCCATGGTCGGGCATCCGCCACCTCGGCTGCGCCGCGCGCGATGGCGATGCGCGCGCCATCGGTTTCGATGAGGGGCCGAAAATGACAACATGGCGGTCGCAACTGGAAAAGCGCAGCATCACAGTCGAAACCGATCTGTGCCGGGCGGATGCCGTTGGCGTGCTGCAAGACTATGCCAAAGAACAAGGTATCATCTACAATGGCCGCCATGCAATTGAACAGTAATCATACGACACGTGTACGCAGCATCATTGGCTGCACTGCGCGTCGTATCAAAAATACACTGAAAAAACATGCTCCGCTGTTTTTTCAGCAGGCAGAGGAGAGCAGATGAACAGTTCCAGAGCAGTGGCAGTCATGGCATCAGGCCGTGGCAGCAACCTGAAGGTGATACTCGACGCCGTTGCAAACGGCGACTGCCCTGTCGATGTACGACTGGTGATCTCGGACAGAGCCGATGCTCAGGCGCTCGATATCGCCCGCGCCGCCGGCGTGCCCGAAGTGGCATATCTGAACCCGAAAGATTTTGAAGATCGGGCCCGCTTCGATGCCGCCTGCGCCGACCTGATCGACCGGCATGGCTGCCAGTGGATTGTGCTGGCCGGCTACATGCGCATCCTCTCCGCCTTTTTTGTGCGCCGTTTTCCCGGCCGCATTATCAATATCCATCCGGCCATTCTGCCCGCATTTCCCGGCGCCCATGCCGTCGAGGATGCGCTGGCCTACGGCGTGAAAGTCTCCGGTTGCACTGTGCATCTGGTCGATGAGGTGCTCGATGGCGGCCCCATTCTGGCCCAGGCGGTCGTGCCGGTGCAGGATGACGATACGCGCGATTCGCTGCATGCCCGCATTCAGGTGGAAGAGCACAGGATCTATCCGGCCACGCTCAGGCGCATGGTCGAGTGCGGCTTTTCCATTGTCGGCCGAACAGTCGTCTGGCAACAGCAACCAACAGATTAATCCGCTGCGCCCTGCTGCTTTCTCAACCATTCAGCATGCTCAGCAGATGCGGCTTTAGCCGCGCCAAATATGCTGAAAATGCGCGGCTGAAGCCGCACTTCCAGTATGATCTGCGGTGTCCGCCATAATCATGTGTACTGAACAGACGGGCTTTACCAACATGTGCGCCAGATCACAGTGTTCTCCTGAATTTATCCCATCATTTGCGCCATCGTGCCAGCGCTGCGAATTGCAGATAACGATAGCGGGCCGATACGCACGGAGGGAATCATGGGACTGGTGGATCAAAAACAACGGCAATCATTGCATACTGCGGCACGCGCAACATGCATCGCGCTACTGCTGGCGCTGAGCGCCTGCGCCGGCCATAGCCACCCCATCGTACTGGATCAGAGCAGCCAGCCGGCCCTGCGGGTGATCGGCCTGCCGCAGTTTGACGATCAGAAACGTATCGATGTGCGCCGCGAAAATCCCGTCTATGCCATTATCGGCCTGAGCGCCAA
>JALUYG010000132.1 GCA_027013105.1 Mariprofundus sp. | reverse complement strand
TGGTGGCCGCACTGCATGAGCGGGGCATCGCTGCCAATCGCCTGTTCAATTGCAGCCCCGCAATTGATAAGGCAAAGATCAAAACCGAACCACGCGTGGAGTTGCTGCTGGATTGAGCAGTTGTTTTCTGGTCGAAAGGGCAGAGCACTATTTTAAGGATGCTTATAGCCTTGCGGGACGAGATTATAATACGTATCAAATTGATAACCATTTTGCACGCCTATTGCTTGAGAAAGCACATGTTGAGCCATCAATCAATGATTCTTTTAGCCAAATTACTGAAGCAGGAAAAATCGTCCTTACCCAAATGACATCAGAAGTTCGTCATTATCCGTTCCGAGTGGCTTTGGGCATATTTAAGGCTTACCGCCGTTTTGAAGGACAATGGTCCCGTGAACAAAATAATTATTTCTTTAGAATATTTAAGGAAATAAAGCGTCGTTGCGAATCTGCTAACTCTTCTTTGCGCAATCATAGATATGTTGCCGAATGCTTAGCTAATGCAAATGAATTGCTTGGATCAGTGGGGGCAGGTTGAACCTCCCCCGGTTTAACGGATACAACAAATAGGCGAATATGTCGCCGCAGTTCCAGGGACACAATACCAAACTATTCACTTTTCCGTTTAACCCAAACCTATCACGATAGCCAACATCCGGTTCAGGGCCGTAATTTCCGACTCGGAGAGTTGTCCTATACGATGTCCCGTCTTCTCCGTTGGGAGCGTAAGAATGCGATTTGCCTGTACCTGGCTGACTTTCTTCAGCCCGTTACCCGGCGCGGGCCGAACGGTTAATCTCAGCAACGGCGCCTCCACGATGGTGCTTGTCATAAGCGCTACGATAGTGCTTCGGGAGTCGGCCTGGTTAAGAGCGTCTCCCTGAATGACGACCGCAGGCCGTGGCTTGTCGTAAGCACCGGGCGCGGTGACCGTCACAATATCGCCACGCTGAATCAATCAGTCACTCCAGTCTGCAGCATGTTCGATAAACGCCAGTGTATCCCGGTCTTCAGCGCCTCCTTCGACCAGGGCCAGCTGCTTCTTCATCATCCTGGCAAAACCCGGACGCTTCGTATCGGGAACCCATAGCCTCAACTCCTTCATGCCTTGCGCCTTACGACGGGCGCGAAAGCGCTGGAAACGGGTTTCTTCGCTGCGATGCGCATAGCCCATAACTATCTCCTATACGGCAGATTATAGTCGCGATGGCCGTTACGCGCAACGGAACTCACGTGTGCAGTATGAAGCTGGCCGGGACTATTCATAAATGCTGCTGCGCCCTCGCTTGTTCATTTGCTTGCAACAAATCCCTCGTCGGTCGTCCGTATGCACAGCTACGCACTGCCTCCGGCATTGTCCATTTCAAGACTGTCTATGCGACTTCTTATTACTCAGAAGGCTGGCTTATGCTTAAACTGGGTTACTTGGCCGGAAAAGCCGGATGCGGTTACGCCGCACGTCCGGCTCTGTGAGGGTGAAATTCAGTGCTGAGTACATATTTTTCATAAAGGACAAAGAATCCATGTGCGGTAACGGTGCTTGTTCTTTGGGGTAAATGACTAATAATTCGTGTAATAATAAATAAGCTGGAAACGACCCACGTTCCGCTTTATTATCAGTATATTTGAAAAGGGGAACCAGCTGAATGCATGCCACACTACCGTTATTGAAAGAGAGCGACTTTCCGGCCATTCGCCGTGGTCGTCTGGAAACACTACAGGTCAATCTCGGCTATCTCTGTAATCAGAGCTGCATTCATTGCCATGTGAATGCGAGCCCGCGCCGCAAAGAGATTATGAGTAGAGAGACTGTGCAGAGCGTATTGGATTACCTCTCTGCTCAACAAATCAAAACGCTCGATCTGACCGGCGGCGCACCGGAAATGAATCCGCATTTTCGCGATCTGGTGCGTCAGGCCCGCGCCATGGATGTGCGGGTGATCGATCGCTGTAATCTGACGATTCTGGAAGAAGAAGGTTATGAGCAGATGGCTGCCTTTCTGGCTGAACAGGACGTGGAGGTGGTTGCTTCTTTACCCTGCTATCTCGGCTCCAATGTCGATGCCCAACGCGGCAAAGGCGTGTTCGACAAGAGTATTCGGGCGCTGCAACGACTCAACCGGCTCGGTTATGGCGTCGAGGGCTCGGGCTTGACGCTGACGCTGGTGTACAATCCGCAGGGCGCAGTCTTGCCGCCTGCGCAGCAGGAACTGGAGGCGGCCTATAAACGTGAATTGCATCTGCGCTATGGCATCGCCTTCAACCATCTGTTCACCATTACCAATATGCCCATTCAGCGCTTTGGCAGCACGCTGATTTCGCGTGGTGAATTTGCCAGTTATATGCAGTTGCTGAAAGAGGCGTACAGCGAAGAAAATTTGCAGGATGTGATGTGCCGGAGCCTGATCAGTATTGACTGGCAGGGCTATGTTTATGACTGCGATTTCAATCAGATGCTGGATCTGCCGATGCAGGAGGAGGGCGGCAAGCGTATCCACCTCTCTGATCTGATGCATGAGGATATTGCAGGTCGATCTATCACCGTGATGGATCACTGTTATGGCTGTACGGCCGGGCAGGGATCGAGTTGCGGCGGCGCACTGGAGGGGTGAATGTCACTACGTGAAGAGCTCAGCGCCCTGGGGCAGGATCTGACGGCCAGGATGCCCGATCATGTGTTATCCATTATACGCGATGCCGGTGCTGAGCTGGCGCAATCCTGTCTGGCTGAAGAGGCGCTGAAAGCGGGCGATATGGCGCCGGATTTTACGCTGCCGGCGCTCGGCGGCGAAGAGATTAGCCTCGCCGGACTGTTGAAAGAGGGGGCTGTGGTGCTCAGTTTTTATCGCGGCGGCTGGTGCCCGTACTGCAATCTGGAGATGCAGGCGCTGCAACGCGCCTTGCCATCGATTGCGCAGGCCGGCGGCCGGTTGATTGCCATCGCTCCGGAACTGCCCGAATATGCAGCGCAGACGCGGGAGCAGGGCAACCTGACGTTCCCGATTCTGTATGACAGGGATAACAGTGTGGCCAAAGCGTTTGGGCTGGTGTTCACCTTGCCGGATATGTTACGCCCGGTGTATGAAGGCTTTGGCATTGATCTGGAAGAGAATCAGGGAAATGATCGTTTTGAACTGCCGGTTCCGGCCACCTACATTATTCGCCCGGATGGCGTGATTGCATTCGCGTTTGTCGATGTGGATTATACGCAACGCATGGAACCGTCCAGTATCGTTGAAATTCTGAAAACATGATGGTTTCGTAAAAGGCTATGGACGGACTTTTGACGACGCCTTCAAAACTATAGCGGAGAACAGCAATGAGTGTAAAAGCAGACCATGTGCGTCAGCATGTGCGCAAATCTTATGCGGAAGTGGCCGAGGCCAGTAATAGCGGCGCCTGCTGTGGTGAAGCCTCCAGCTGCTGTGGCGTCTCTGATGATGCGGCGATCAATACGCTGATTTCCACCCGGCTGGGTTATTCCGAAGATGATCTGGCCAGCGTGCCCGAAGGTGCGGATATGGGGCTTGGATGCGGTAATCCGCGGGCCATTGCCAGTCTGAAACCGGGAGAAACGGTCATTGATCTGGGTAGCGGTGGCGGCTTCGATGCCTTTCTGGCAGCCCGTGAGGTCGGCGAGTCCGGTCATGTGATCGGCATCGATATGACGCCGACCATGCTCTCCAAGGCGCGCGCCAATGCCGAAAAAGGAAGATTTTCGCAGGTGGAGTTCAGACTCGGAGAAATCGAACATTTGCCGGTCGCCGACAATACAGCTGATATTATCATCTCCAACTGCGTGATTAATCTGTCGCCGCATAAGGAACTGGTGTTCGCCGATGCATTCCGGGTACTCAAGCCGGGTGGTCGTCTGGCGATTTCCGATGTGGTCGCTACCGCGGAAATGCCTGAGGAGATGAAAAACGATCCGATGCTGCATGCCGGATGCATGGCCGGGGCGTCGTTGATTGATGATCTGGCGCAGATGATGGCCGAGGCCGGTTTCGAGCATATTCATATCGCGCCGAAGGACGAATCGCGCGAGTTTATCCGCGACTGGGCGCCGGGACGCGGGGTGGAGGATTATGTCGTATCCGCCTACATCAATGCAGTAAAACCGACGGCCTGTTGTTCCGGCGCATCATGTTAGTCTGGCTTGTGTAAGAAATCGCGCGCGCATCCGACACAACGCCACATCAACCCGAACACGGGAAAGAGGAGATGAATCAATGAAACAAATCACTACATTGGCAGCGGCTATTTTGCTGGCTATGGGCTTGTCGGCTGTACCGGCTTCTGCTCACGATAACATGAATCCGTGCAACCCTTGCAGCATGCATCACAAGATGAACCCGTGCAGCATGAAAGATAAGATGGAACACAAAATGAATCCGTGCAACCCGTGCGGCATGCATCACAAGATGAATCCGTGCGGTATGAAGGATAAGATGGAGCATAAAATGAACCCGTGCAACCCGTGTAGCATGCACCACAAGATGAACCCGTGTAATCCGTGCGCCATGAAAGAGCACCACAAGGAGTAGTCGGCTACAGGCGAAACAGATCTCGAACGTGTTGCGTGTCGGGTCTTTTCCTGCGTGTTGACAGATACAAGGCGACCCATGGACGGGTCGCCTTTTGTGTTTGCAAAAACAGAAAACATTCACCACGAAGAACACGAAGAGTAAAATCACAATCAGAAAATGTTTTGCCTTTACTCTTATTTGTGTTCCCCTGTGGTTCAGGTTGGTTGATGAGGTGGCGATGAAATTCAGGTGCGGGCAGGCATGGGTCGCGATGGGGTTGGCGGTGATCGGGGCTCTGTTGAGTGCGGCGGCGACAGATCCAGGTTTGCCGGACGGGTACTGGGATCAACCGCAGGCCATGGTCGGGCATGCGCCGCATGCGTGGTCGAAGCTGGAAAAGAATTTGCGACCGGAAGCCTGTGGTCAGTGCCATATTGAACAGTTTAATGCATGGAAAAATAGTCTGCATGCACACGCCTATTCGCCCGGCATGATCGGTCAGTTTCCCGCTATGGGCGTGGCCGATAGCAATGACTGCCTCAACTGTCATGCGCCGCTCCAGGTTCAGAAATACCGCGATATTGCTGATATGAAGGGATCGCTCGATCTGAAACTGTCGCACCCCGAAGGCTTTGATCGCCAGGCTGATCTGGGCTCGAAGGCAATGCCGCTCAGGCATAGCGGCGTGAGTTGCGCGGTCTGTCATGTGCGCGGCTGGCAACGCTTTGGGCCGCCGCCGAAAGCAAGCGGTGCAATCGGTCACCAGCAGCGTGCGGTGCATGGCGGATTTACCGCGACACGGGCATTTGAACAGTCGCAATTTTGTGCATCCTGCCATCAGTTTCCTGACTCGATGGCCATTCATGGCAAGCCACTGGAAAATACCCTGAACGAGTGGAAACAGAGCAAGTTCGCGAGCCGTGGAATCACCTGCCAAACATGCCATATGCCCGATCGCCGGCATGAATTTCGCGGTATTCATGATGCGGATATGGTCAAAAAAGGGCTGACGTTCGAGCTGTCGCAGCGCCGCAACAGCGCTGTCTTTGCCATCACATCAAGCTGGATCGGCCATGCCTTTCCGACCTATGTGACGCCCGAAGTGGTGGTGGAGGCGACGGCCATGGATGCGACAGGAAAAGTATTGCATCGCTGGCAGTGGGAGATTGTTCGGGAGGTGATCTATGATGGCGGCTGGAAAGAGCTGCGTGATACGCGCCTGAAAGCTGGCGAACATCGGGAGTTTATCGCCGCACCGCTGCCAGAACGGACCGCCAGGGTGCGCTATCGGGTGCGTGTGATGCCTGATCACTTCTATCAAGGCGTTTATCAGGGGCTGTTGTTTGACGATATGGCGCATGTTGATCGATCAGCCGCCAAAATGCATATTTCTCATGCGCTTGAACGCGTCCGGCGGGATGATTACCTGCTATACGAACAGACCATTTCTATTGTAGACGATTGATGATGACTGCGTAAGAAAGAAGTTATCAGAGCATTGAGGCTTGCTCTTGCATGCGGCTGGCCATAAGCTGCATCTGTTTTCATATGTAAGGGTTCATATGTATTCTTGTTTATAGTTTACAGGGGGAGAAAAGCATGCTTCGAATCGGCTGTATCATGATTGTTCTGATGCTTCAGCTTGGCGCGATTCCATCCGTGTCAGCGGCAGGGGATACGATGATCGAACCGATTACAGGCATGGAGTTTGTGCGGGTGCCGAAAGGCTGTTTTCAGCCGGGAAACCTGCATGGCCTGACTGCTTCAACCGCCGGTAAAAAAAGCAGCGCCGGTGCGGCACGTGCGGTTGCTGTGGAAAGCGTGCAAATTCATGAGGTTGGGGCGCTGGATGACGCTGCAGGCCAGGTGGCCGAACAGCAGGTCTTTCTTGATCAGGCGGTTGGCGGCCGGAAAACTGCCGATACAAGCAAGCTGACCTGCCTGCAACATGATATCTGGATGTCAAGATATGAGGTCACGCAAGGGCAGTATCAGAATATTATGGGCGTTAATCCCTCCGCTTTTAAAAAAGGCGACAACTATCCGGTTGAGCGGGTGCGCTGGTTGGATGCGCGCAAGTTTATCAGGCGCCTGAACAGGGTCAGCGGCAAGCATTTCAGGCTGCCCAGCGAAGCGGAATGGGAATATGCGGCCCGTAGCGGCGGCAGGAATCAGCGCTATGGCGCTGCCGGCTCGGCTGATCAGGTGGCATGGTATATGAAGAATAGCGGCAACAGTTCCCATCCGGTCGGAAAGAAGAGAGCCAATGCGCTGGGGCTGTATGATATGAGCGGCAATGTCTGGGAGTGGACGGCCGATTGCTGGAACGAGACGCTGGCGAACATGCCGAAAGACGGCTCGCCCAACAAGTCCGGCAACTGCGCTGCGCGCGTGCTGCGCGGAGGTTCATGGTATGACGCGAAGGCGTTGATTTCCACGACAGCGCGCCTCTGGAACGATACCGACAAACGCGATAACAATAGCGGTTTTCGCCTCGTCCTCGATTGACCGGAATATCCATGCTGCTGATCGCCGACCATGATGGTGCGTAAAGCGGCAGTTCAATGTCTGCAGCGGATTCTGTATGGTCATGCCAGGGCGGATACGATGCTGGCGCAGGCGGAATCGGCTCTGCAGCAGCGTGAGCGGCGGTTTTTGCATGAACTCGTCTATGGCGTGTTGCGCCGACGTTACTCGCTGGAGGCCGATTTTTCCCGTTTCTGCAAGCGTAAGCCGGATGAACTTAGTGCAGCGGCGCTGTTGGCAGGCGCCTACCAACTGCGTCACATGCGCGTGCCGGGTCATGCGGCGGTTTCCGAAACAGTTGCGGCGATACGCCAGCTCAACCCCAAAGCAGCCGGCTTTGTGAATGCGCTGTTGCGCCGGGTGGCGGAGAGTGCGCCGCCTGCGAAACTCAAACCAGGTCAACGGGCGGAATTGCCCAAATGGATGTATGCATCGTGGCGCGATGCGTTCGGCGGCGAGGCGGTGCAGAGCCTCGGCGAGGCGCTTAAAACGCAGCCGGCGCTCTGCGTGGCCGTATTTGTCGATCGCGCCGCATGGATCGAACAGGTTCGGGCTATGGGCGTTGCGGCTGAAGCGGGCAGATTATCCCCGTATGCCGTGCTGCTTCCAGCCGGAACCGCCGTGACGCAGTTGCCCGGATTTGATGCGGGTGCGTTTATCGTCATGGATCAGGCGGCTCAGGCAGCGGTGCTGGCGCTGCAGTTAGCCGATCCCGCCGGTCGAATTATCGATCTCTGCGCAGCGCCGGGTGGCAAGAGCATGTTGCTGGCCCGCCGCTTTCCGAAAGCGGAAATTGTTGCGGTGGAGATCGATGGCAGACGCATGTCCCGCTTGCGGGAAAATCTCTGTCGGGTGGAATGTCCGAATATTTCGCTCGTACAGGCCGATGCGCTGCGGCTGCCGCTGGCCGATGGCAGTGCTGACGCCGTATTGCTCGATGCGCCCTGTTCCGCTTCCGGCATCCTGCGGCGTCATCCTGATGCAAAATTTCTGCACAGCGCCGAAGGTGTGCAAGCGCTGTCGGTCAGGCAGCGCCGGATGACATCCGAATCGCTGCGGCTGTTGAAGACGGGGGGGCGGATGATTTATGCAGTCTGCTCCATTCATCCGGAGGAGAATGAACAGGTGCTGGCCGGAGTGGATGGCGTATCGGCCATGCAGCGGCTGTTGCCGGCGATGGATCACGACGGCTTTTTTCATGCCGTCATCGAAAAGCGCAGCGTGGGCCAGTGATGGGCGATGGTGAATTCAATCTGATTAACCGCTTGTTCAGGCAGGATAGCGGCCCTCGCAACAGCTTTACCCGGCTGGGCATTGGCGATGACGCCTCCATTCATCATCCCGAGGAGGGCATGGCGTTGGCGGTCAGCAGCGATTCGAGCCTGCAGGGGGTGCACTGGCCCGATGATTTTCCGCTTGATAAAGCGGCCGACAGAGCGGTCTGTTCGGCCCTGTCCGATATGGCGGCGATGGGTGCGGAAACGCGCTGCATCTGGTTGAATGTGATGGCGACAGATAGCCGGGCGGTGGCGGAGATGGCGCAGGGGGCAATGCGCGCGCTTGCACGTCACGATGTGGAACTGGCTGGCGGCGACACCTGTCGTGCTGCTGTCAATGCACTGTCGGTGACTGTGGCCGGTCAGCTGCCCGAGGGCGCTGCGATGCAGCGCGATGCGGCCGGCAGCGGCGACCATATCTGGCTGGCCGGACGGGTGGGCTGGCATGCGCTGGGGCTGCAGCAGTGGCTGGCTGGCCGGTACGACGGCGAGTTCGTCCCCTGTTTTGAAGTGATTACGCCATTGTTGCAGACAGGCATCAAATTGCGTCAGGCCGGCGTCGCCTGTTGTATTGATATCAGCGACGGGCTTTTGCAGGATGCCGGCCATATCGCCGCCGCCTCGGGCGTCGGCATGGATATCGAGATCACAGCGCTGCCGGACTGGGAACTGCTGTGTCAGGCGGCAGGCGAGGCGTCAGCATTGGCATTGGCGGCGCACGGCGGCGAAGATTACGCCCTGCTGTTTACCGCCCCGGACGAACTCCCGGTTGCGGAGGGGCTTGCGGTTCGTATCGGCCGTTGTCGATCGGGCGAGGGGGTCTCCCTGTTGCTGAATGGAAAGAAAATAGAAATCGAAAAGGCGGGATTTGACCATTTTAGATGAATGTACATTTAACCACTGGATAGCAGCCGGATTTGGCAGCGGCTGGCTGCCGAAAGCGCCGGGCACATGGGGCTCGCTGGTGTCGCTGCTGCCGGCGTGGTCTATTCTGGTATGGGGCGGCGCGGCCGACCTGATCATTGCCAGCGGCTTGATGTTGGCTGTCGGCTGCCGGGTCTGCGCCGCTGTGCTGCCCACGCTGGAAGATAAGGATCCGGGCTGGATTGTGATTGACGAATGGGCCGGTCAGTGGCTCTGTCTCGGCCTGCTGGCGACGCTGATGGGTAAAGGGGGAATGGTTGTGCTGATCGCCTTCGTCGCTTTCCGCCTGTTCGATATTTTCAAGCCGTGGCCAATTTCGTGGGTGGAAACGGCCGGGCCGTCGTGGTGGTCGATCATGGCCGATGATATGCTGGCCGGATTGATAGGGGCCGGGGTTGTGCTGGCGGTCGTTCAGGCGGCTGTGCTGCTATGACCGCGAAAATATGGCGCACATACAGTTGATCGGGCGAACATGACCGTGCGGCGGATATGACCGATACGGCGGATATGGGAACGCGGGCGTTATGCGTAATTTCGGAACAGGGTTTGCAGAGTCTGATTACAGCCGGCATCTCTATCGGCTGGCTGAAGGCGTGGCTGATGTCGGCCGGAGCAACATCGGTATCGATTCAGTTGCTGGAATCGGAGCAGTGGCGGCATAGCGCATCTGAGTGGCAGCTGTTTTTTGCCAGCGTCGACGAACTGAAATCGGTCATGCAGCAGCATGGCTTGCGCAGCGAGGCAGCAGAGAGGGCCTGTTTCAAGCTGGATAACCCGCCGCGCCATGGCTCGTGCTATAGCAACGATGGCAAGCGCATTGTGTTGCTTTCTGCCGGTGATATCGCCTACCAGCGTCAGCACTGGCTGACGCTGTTCAATGCAGGAGAAACGCTGCGGCCGCTCTATGTGCGGGCGGATGATTCGTTGCCGTTGCCGCTGGAACCGGGCATGAGCGCATCGCTTTCACAACCGGGCGATGGCACGATTCTCAATACAGCAGGTCAGCTGATTGAGGAACAGGTGATCGCGAGCCTGAGACAGCATCAACTTACAATACGAACGGTGGAGTCATGCACGGCAGGCGGCGTGATTGCCCGTTTGTGCCGCGTGCCGGGCGCATCCGATGTGGTGGATCGGGCATGGGTGACCTATACCAACCGGGCCAAACAGCAGCAAGTGGGCGTGCCTGCTGGGATGCTTGAACAGCACGGGGCAGTCAGCGAAGAGGTGGTGCGGGCGATGGCGGAGGGCGGCGCGGCTGATGGAGATGTTTGCCTGGCTGTCAGCGGCATTGCCGGCCCCGGCGGCGGCAGCCACGAAAAGCCGGTCGGCACAGTCTGGATTGCGGTTGCCATGGCCGGGCAAAGTGCAATCGCGCAATGCCTGCATCTATCCGGCGCAAGGCATGAAATTCAGTCGCGCACAGTGATCGCAGCGCTGAATTTATTGCTCTCAGCAGTGGATGATTTTCACCATGCATCATGATTTCCTGCTGCTTTGAAGGCTTCGTCGAAAAAATGCCGGAGCCTCTGAAACGGTAGCCTCCCTATCCATCCGAACCATGCAGGCCGGATGGACCCCATGATTATTTATTGTCCACTTTTGAACAAGGAGAGATATTGATCGTAGTGTTCTGCTGCCAGTTCCTCCTTGGGGATAAACCGAAGCGCTGCTGAATTGATGCAATAGCGCAACCCCGTGGGCGGCGGGCCATCGTTGAAAATATGGCCCAGATGCGAATCACCATACTTGCTTCGCGCCTCGGTTCTCGCCATAAACAGGCTGAAATCCTTTTTCTTCACAATGTATTTGTCGTCAATCGGGCGTGTGAAGCTCGGCCAGCCTGTGCCGGACTTGAATTTATCGGTAGAGGAAAACAAAGGTTCGCCGCTAACCACGTCCACATAAATTCCATCCCGATGCTCATTCCAATACGTATTCTTGAAAGGCGGCTCTGTCCCGTCCTCCTGCGTCACCTCGTATTGCAGCGGCGTTAATCGCTTTTTCAGCACATTATCGGCCGGTTTGGCATAGCGGACATTTTTCTTCGATCTCTGTGCCGGATGCTGATGCAGATCCTCACCCCAGACCTTTTCCAGAAACTGATCGCGCCCGGAATGGTAGCGATAGAATTTGTAGCGCAGCGGATTTTTCTTGTAGTAATTCTGATGGTATTCTTCCGCGCGATAAAAAACCTTTAGCGGCACGATTTCAGTTACAATGGGTTTGTCAAAACGCCCGGATGCCGCCAGGCGATCGCGCGATTGCTCCGCCGCCTGTTTTTCGGCTTCGCTGGTATAAAAAATAATCGGACGGTACTGGCTGCCGCGATCCACAAACTGGCCGCCATTGTCGGTAGGGTTGACCATTTTCCAGTAGGCATCCAGTAATTCGTCATAAGAAATAACGCTCGGATTGTAATGCACCTGCACGCTCTCGGCATGTCCTGTGCCGCCCGCTGATACCTGCTCGTAGGTCGGATTCTTTGCATGGCCGCCGGCATAGCCGGATACGGCTTCGATCACGCCGGGAATATGTTCGAAACCGGACTCCACGCACCAGAAACAGCCGCCGGCGAAGGTGGCGACGGCTTCATGTGGGTGGTTGCTATGATCGGAGGTTGTCACCGTTTGGCCCCCAAACACTTGATAAGCAGGGATAGCGAGCATGATGGCAATCAATAATAGCGTTCGTTTGCGTATCTGTTTCATTCCGTACTCCTGTGATATGTGATATAACAGTTGCCAATTATCCGCCGCTGCTGTCACATCATCATCACGATTTTATCACAAGTTTATTGCACGGCGGTGCGCTCTCAGGCGACGGGCAGGCGGAAAATAAAGCAGGTTCCTGCATTTGCCCCGTTTTCAATACGAATATCGCCGCCCTGTAACTCGATGCAGCGTTTTGCAATAGCCAGTCCCAGCCCGGCATGGTTCTCCCCTTCTGTGTCCTCATAAAGCCGGAACAAAGGCTCGAAAACATGCGCTTTCGTCTCTTCGGGAATGCCGCATCCGTCATCGCTCACGGCCACGGCTAGCCGGTCTCCATCCATTTCCGCAGAGATATGCACATGGCCGCCGCCATCAGCATGGCTAAATGCATTCTCCAGCAGGTTATCCAGCGCGCGCTCTGTCAGCCCAACATCGCCGAGTGTGAACGGCAAATCCGGCGCGGCATGCACATGCAGTTCGATCTTGCGGCGCTCGGCCTTAAGGCGGTGCTTCTGCGCAGTGTCATGCGCCAGCTCCGCCATGGAGAAGGGCTCTTTCTCCGGCGCACTCTCCTGCGCCTCCAGGCTGGAAAGCTCAAACAGCGCCTCAATCAGGCGTTGCAGGCGCCGACCCTGCCGCATGGCGGTGTCCAGAAATGCGCGCCGCTGATCGGGGGCGATCGCTTCTTCCCTGATTTGCAGGGACTCCAGATAGCCCAGCAGGGATGAAAGCGGCGTGCGCAGATCATGCGATATTTTCGCGACGAACTGGCGGCGCTGGTTGTCCTTTGTCTTGAGGCTATCCATTTGTTCGTCAATGCGTCGCGCCATGCGTGCAAAGGCGCGGGTTAATTGTTCAATCTCATCAGCAGCGGGCTCCATGCCGGGCTCCGCCGGTAATTCGTGCGCCAGTGCGAAACCATTCATCATTCGCGAAAGCCGGCGCAAACGGCGTGTCAGCAGATAAAAGGCGATCAATCCCGCTATCAGGCCAAACCCGAGACTGGCAGCCAGCGTCCAGCCGCTCACCTTCCACAGATAGCTGTCATGCACCGATTGCTCGGCGGAATCGAACTGTTCGCCGCGAAGCACCACATACAGATAACCTTGCGGGTTCGCGCTTGAAGGTACGGGCGTGACCGAAAATGCCTTCTGCTTGTCGTGGCTGCGCGGATCGTCGCCGAGAATCAGGCCGGGATGCTTCATGTCGAGAAATGCCCGAATCGGCGCTATCGAAACGTGTTTGCGCTTTACCTTTCCCGGATCGGCGGAGTAGGAGAGGATGTTGCCCTGCAAATCGAGCAGATAGATTTCGATGCTCGGATTGATCACCATATATTTGTGGAAGGTTTCTTTCAGCGCGGCCTCGTTCAGCTTTCCTTCAGCAACCAGATTACGGTCGGCCACCAGATTGCGCGCCAGATCATGGTTCAACTGCAAATGAATATCCTGTAGGTAATGGCGCATGACGAAATTGGTCAGTGCAATATAGAAAGTGCCGGTTGCAACCATGAGTATAATCAGGCCGAACGCCAGTTTGCCGTAGAGCGTTCTCAGCATGGCATGCAGCTTACGAAGGTTCGGAGAAGCGATAACCGACGCCCCAGACTGTTTGAATATATTCGGGATTGGCCGGGTCTTTCTCGATTTTTCTGCGTAATCGGTTGATGTGGGAATTGACGGTGTGTTCATAACCTTCGTAGCTGTATCCCCAGACCTGATCCAGCAGCTGCATGCGATTGAATACCCGCCCCGGATGCGAAGCGAAACAGAAGAGCAGTGCGAACTCTCTTGCCGTCAGCTCCACCGTATTACCGTCCAGGCGCACCTGATGCTTTTCAGAGTCTATTTCCAAGTTGCCACGGCGGATCATGCCGGACAAGCCATCATTTTCGCTATTGTTGGCAAGCGCTGTGGATCGGCGCAGTAGCGCCTTGATGCGCGCCAGAAGTTCCGGCACGCTGAACGGCTTGGTCAGATAATCGTCCGCGCCCATTTCCAGCCCCAGAACCTTATCAAGCTCCGAGGATTTGGCGGTTAGCATCAGGATAGGAACGTAGTGTGCAGCTTTGCGCATTTCGCGGCACACATCGAGGCCGTCCATGCCGGGCAGCATTAAATCGAGTACCACCAGATCAAAGAGTTTCAGTGCGAAACGTTCCAGACCTGCCGTGCCATTGGCGACGATTTCCACATCAAAATCCATGCTGTCCAGGTGCATCCGCACCAGTTCGGCGATGTCCGCATCGTCTTCAATAATCAGTATCGCATGTGCCATCAGTCGTCCATCCTAGCGGAAAAAGGCGCAGCCGACAGACGGTTGCACCCTCTCCTGTCTATAAAGCCATTCATTGGCGTTATCTGTGATCGTGCATCATGCCTTTTTTCTCATGCATATCCTTATCCATTTTATCCATCTTCTTCATTTTGTCCATGTCATTGTCAGACATATCATTTTTCTTATCCATCATCTTGCTCCCATGTTGCATGCCGTCTTTCATCATATCTCCGGCCTGTGCGCAGCTAACACCCAGAAGCATCAACCCACTGAGCAACAGCGGTATTATCATTCGATTTGTCATAGCAATCTCCTTTATCACGATTTTCTCCCTCATTCGTCTCTTGAGGAAGGGGCTGCTATTCCACAGGAAAAAATTCACAGCTTTATCACAAAGAGGTTACAAAAGTTTGCGGGATGAATATTCAGACAGAATCCGCATATAACGGTTAATTCTGTAGGAGCGAGGGATCTGCTCTCGTTTTGCGGATTGCATCAGGCAAATGCCATGCGTTGAACGTGATCAAAATCGACTCGCTTTCGGGTTTGCCTCAGGTGGACAGCGCTCTGAGCAGCCCTTCGGCTTTGTGTTCGGTTTCGATCAGTTCATGCTCAGGATCGGAGTCGGCGACAATGCCGGCGCCGGCGGCCCAGCAGAGCTTGCCCTGATGGTGCCAGAAGGTGCGAATCAGGATATTCATGTCGGCTGAACCGTCCCACGCCACATAACCCAAACCGCCGGTGTAGGGGCCGCGGGCGTTGTGCTCCAGTTCATGGATGATCTCCATGCAGCGCACCTTGGGGCAGCCGGTAATGGTGCCGCCGGGAAACATGGCCATGAACAGATCGACCGCGTCCATGCCCTCACGCAGCACGCCGCGCACATTCGATACGATATGCTGCACGGTGGCGTACTGCTCCACCACCATGCGTTCATCCACCTCCACCGTGCCCGGCCGGCATACGCGGCCCAGATCATTGCGCTCCAGATCGACCAGCATGATATGCTCCGCCCGCTCTTTCTCCGACAGCAGCAGTTCGGCCCTGAGCGAATCATCCCTGTCGCCTTCGGCGCGCCTGCGGGTGCCGGCAATGGGCCGGGTATCGACGCCGCCGTCAGGGTGAATGCGAAACAGCCGCTCTGGCGATGCGCTGAGCAGCTGCAGGCGATCATTCGGTTCCCCTGAATCGATATCGACACAGGCAGAAAATGGGGCGCTGTTGACCTGCCGCAGTCGGGCGTACAGCGCCGCCAGTTCATCGGAGGAAAATGGCATCTGACAGTAGCGGGCGATATTGGCCTGAAACAGATCGCCGGCAGCGATATACG
>JALUYG010000131.1 GCA_027013105.1 Mariprofundus sp. | reverse complement strand
GCGAAGCGGCCCGCAATCGCCATCCATTTCCAGCCGCAAGCGACTCAGATCGGTTGTTCTGCTCTGTTGCAGCGTGTCGCGCGTTGCAAACAGCAGGTTGGTATATCGCCCCGAAAACTCCACAGCCGAAGCCGGAGATAAACCAACCAAGAGCGCCACAGGAACGCCTAAAATAGTGGACACGAAGCTCTTGGGTTTGATGCATGAAAAAGAATCAGAAAACCATTGAACCGCGGATGAACGCAGATGAACGCAGATGATAGTCAACAGCATCAGCATCATGTTGATGGGTATCGTGGAAAAACAGACATCATGATATTCTCGGTTAAAATCTTTTTTTATCTGCGTTCATCTGCGTTCATCCGCGGTTCATTCGGTTTTGAGTGACTCGGTTTTGACTGATTCGGTTTTGACTGATTCGACTTGCCCATCCTGCATGGTGATCAGGGTGCGGGCCGATGCGATGACAGCCGGATCGTGGGAGGCGATCACAAATGTGGTCCCCTGCTCTGCATTGAGCCGGCGCATCAGATCCATCAGCGCCTCGCCCGTATGCGAATCGAGATTGGCCGTAGGCTCATCGGCCAGCACCAGATCGGGATTCGCCGCCAGCGCGCGCGCCACAGCCACGCGCTGCTGCTGGCCGCCGGACATCTGATCGGGCCGGCGGTGTTCAAATCCTTTCAGCCCCACCTCAGCCAGCCAGCGGTCAGCCAACTCGAAGCGGGCCTTTTTGTTCATCCCCTGCAGTTGCAGCACATAAGCGACATTCTCGCGCGCACTCAATACGCGGATCAGATTATAGGCCTGAAAGACAAAGCCGAGATGTTGCAAGCGGAAATCGGCGCGCGCGGCTGCACCCATCGCCAGCATATCCTCTCCGGCAATAGAGAGCGCGCCGGCATCGGGCCGATCCAGCCCGCCCAGCATATTGAGCAGCGTCGTCTTGCCCGATCCCGAACGCCCGGCCAACACCACATAGGCGCCGCGATCAATAGATAGATCGACACCATCGAGCGCGGCCACGCGCAGCTCACCGCTCTCGTAGTATCGTGTCAATCCGCTCGCAGTAATCAGCGCATCAGCCATGTATTTCTCCTCGAAAGACAACCATCAGGAATAAGAGATTAAACCGCAAAGAACGCAAAGGTTCGCAAAGGCAAAATCAAATATAGAGATGCATATGCCATGTTTTTGTCTGGATTCCTCAGGCTTTCTTTGCGTACCTTTGCGGTAAACCGCTTTTGATGCTTTCATTTCATAACTCTCTCAAAGAGCCGGCCGGTTCCAGTTTTGAAGCCCGCCAGGCCGGAATCAGGCCGGCGATGATGGCGCCGCAGAGCGAGGCCGTGAGAATATGCAGCAGGCTGTCGGCATGTAGCAGTGGATGAATCACCGGATCCATGTACATGAACGAAAAGGCGATCGCGAACTGCGAGAGATCGATCCCCTGCTCGCCATACCAGAGCGACAGACCGCCGCCGATGGCGAAGCCGGCCGCGCCGCCAACCAGCACGAGGATGATCGTCTCCCAGACCACCATGGTAAAGATCTGAGCCGGCTTCACCCCCAGCGCCCCCATCAGTCCGAATTCGCGCACCCGCTCGTGCATGCTCATCAGCATCGTATTGAGCACCTCGGCCAACACCACGATAATCACAATCAGCAGCACAATCCAGGTATAGGCATCGGCAAAATCGGCCCACTGCTGCGCCATCGGATCGATATCGAACCAGCGCAGCACCTCAACGCCCTCTTTTGAAAGGCGCGACTCCACTGTTTTGGCAACAGGTGTCACCTGCTCGAAACGATCCAGTCGCAACACGATATCGGTCACCGCATTGCCAATCCCGAGCCACTGCTGCG
Organism: Mariprofundus sp.; assembly: GCA_027013105.1. GTDB lineage: Bacteria > Pseudomonadota > Zetaproteobacteria > Mariprofundales > Mariprofundaceae > Mariprofundus. The sequence continues at coordinate 980 of JALUYG010000131.1, read as the reverse complement.
CCATCGATAGCGGCACCAGCACAGTCAGATCATCCACATCCATCACCCCGGAATGGATCAGGCCGCGCACCCGGAACACCTCGGAGGCGATATCGCCGCCCGGCGCCGCCGCCATCAGCACCAGTTTGTCGCCAATGCCGATGCTTAGGCGATCCGCCAGTCCATCGCCGAGCACGGCTGCACGCGCATCTCCGTACGGCAACCAGACGCCTTTACTGATAAAATCGGAGAGCCGGCTGATCGCTTTTTCGCCTTTGGGTTCAACACCATAGACCAGTGCTCCGGCATTGGCGTCGGCGCTTGAAGCGAGCCCCGACACGCGCACCCGCCGGCTCACCGCAACCACGCCGGGCACCTGCTCAACCGCTGCAACCAGCGTTGCCGGCTTCTCAATCCGGTCGGCCAGTTTTCTGCTCTGCTCAAAACCTGCGGCATGGATCTGAATATGGCCGGTGACAGTCAGCGCAAAATTGGTCTTGATCTGCTGCATCCAGCCATCATCCATGGCAGAGAGAAAGGTCAGCGCGGCAATACCGATCGCCAGCGCCGCCACAGTCAGAATCGTGCGCAGAGGATGCAACCACAAATTCCTCCACCCCAACGTCAAATAAATAGCCAGATTATCCATGATGAATCGCCTCGACAGGCTCCAGGCGGGCGGCCCGGAGCGCCGGCCAGATTGCGGCCACGACTGCTGCGGCCATCACCGAAAACAGCGTATCCAGCAGATGATCGGTGTCGATCTCGGTTTTGACCACCGGATTGATGTAGAAGCGGGCAACCGAATCCATCTGGGATGAGAGATCGATGCCGGCGCCATGGAAATAGTGCACCAGCATCAGTCCGATCGCCATGCCAGCGACAATGCCGGCAAGGCCAAGCAGGCACGACTCGATCACCACCATGCCGGCCAGCCGGGCCCGGCCGCAACCGAGCGCCATCATCACGCCGAACTCATGAATACGCTCAAGCATGCTCAT
>JALUYG010000130.1 GCA_027013105.1 Mariprofundus sp. | reverse complement strand
CGGCGTTGACGTTACGGAGCTGTTCACGACGCCGCCGGAGCAGGAAAAGAACTATTTTCCACCACGTTCGGGACTGAACAGGCTGTTTCTTGCTTTTGAGCGGGCGGCGCTGCTGACTGAGCCGCTGTTTCCGCAGCGCCTGCGCCATCACGCGTTGCGCAAGGCCGAGACATGGTTGGTGTCGCATCTGAACGGCGAAGGAGGGCTGGGCGCTATTTTTCCGGCCATGATTAACGCATATGAGGCGCTGGATTGTCTGGGATACAAGGCATCGCATCCGCTCAGAAAACAGGCCGCCAAGGCGTTAAAAAAACTGATCGTGGTTTCCGATACGCAGGCCTATTGCCAGCCCTGTTTGTCGCCGGTGTGGGATACGGCGTTGAGTTGTCTTGCCCTCGAAGAGGCGATGCCGCAGGCAGGCAAGAAGAAAACCGGCAACCAGTCCATGGTGCGGGCTCTGGACTGGCTGCAAGAGCGGCAGCTTCTGGAGGCGCCCGGCGACTGGCGGCAAAACCGGCCGCAGCTCAAAGGCGGCGGCTGGCCGTTTCAGTTCCAAAACGATCACTATCCGGATTGCGACGACACCGGCGCGGTGGCCTGGGCGATGCTGAAATCCGGCGATACGCGTTATCGGGCAAGCGTGGAACGGGCGGCGGAATGGCTTTGCGGCATGCAGTCGAAAAACGGTGGATTTGCCGCTTATGAGGTGGATAACACCTATGATTACCTGAATGAAATTCCGTTCGCCGACCACGGCGCCTTGCTTGATCCGCCGACCAGCGACGTATCGGCCCGATGCGGCATCGTGTTGGCAGAGATGATGCAAGGTAGGCCTGATTTCCGCCCGCATGTCGAGGCATGCCTCGCCTATCTGCGGCGTGAACAGGAACGCGACGGGTCATGGTTCGGGCGCTGGGGCACGAACTACATCTACGGCACATGGTCGGTGTTGTCCGCGATGGAAGCGATGGGCGTTGCAGCTGATGACGCAATGATACGAAAAGCCGTGCGCTGGCTGGAACAGGTGCAACGCGAGGACGGCGGCTGGGGTGAAAGCCACGAAACCTATGCCGACCCGGACAGGGCCGGGCAGGGCGGCAAAAGCACCAGTTTCCAGACGGCCTGGGCCATGCTCGGGTTAATGGCCGCCGGCGAGTCGGATTCACTGGCGCTCAGGCGCGGCGCGGACTATCTGTTGCGAACGCGACAGGAAGACGGGTTGTGGTTGGATGACGATTTTACCGCGCCCGGATTTCCGCGTGTTTTTTACCTGAAATACCATGGTTATGACAAATATTTCCCCCTCTGGGCGCTGGCGCGTTATCGCAAGGAAAAATAAAAGCGGTTCAATCACGGGCATGAGTAGTCGGATAGAAAGATTTCTCATCGGCTGGGCGAACATCGGGGTGCGCTGGCCGCGTACGGTATTGTGCCTGGCCGGAGCGCTGCTGTTGCTGTCCGGTATTTTCAGCGCTATGCAGCTGAAATTCGACTCCGACACCAGCCATATGCTGTCGGAGAAGCTTGCATTTCGTCAGGCCTATAGCGTTTTTCAGGCGGCATTTCCGCAATTCTCCAACACTCTTCTTATCGTGATTGACGGGCAAACGCCGGAGCAGGCCCGCCGCGCTGTTCGCCGTGTGGCCGACAGGCTTCGATACGAGCAGAGCGTATTCCGGGATGTTTATCTGCCGCGCGCCAATGATTTTATGTTGCGTCAGGGGCTGCTGTATCAGCCGATCGACAAGCTTGAAACCCTGGCCGATGAACTGGCCGGGGCGCAGCCGTGGCTGGGCATGATGGCTGACGACGCTTCGCTGCACACGTTTTTTACCATGCTCGGCAAGGCGCTGACGGACAAGACGTTCATGCATAAGGCGGTCATCGCTCGCATGCTGCATGCGGTGAACAAAGCTCTTGATGCAAACCTGGCAGGCAGGACGCAGGCCGTCAGCTGGGAATCTCTGATACAGAAGCATAGAGGCGAGGGGCGTGAATTTCTGGTGACCCGGATTAACCTCGATTTTGCACGCCTGCAAGCGGCGGCGCCGGCCATAGAACGCGTGCGCCGCATGGCCGATGAATTGCATCTGGATGCAGCGCATGGTGTGCGCATGCGATTAACCGGCGGCGTGGCGATGAATCATGAAGAGCTTGGCAGCATTCAAAGCGGTTTGGGATTGACAGGCGGAGTTGCTCTTGCCGCCGTAATGCTTGTGTTGTTTGCCGGTCTGAAAAGCGGGCGCCTGGTTGCCTCCACCTTGTTTACGCTTCTGGTTGGGCTGCTGCTGACTGCCGCATTCGCTACGGCAGTTGTCGGCCGTCTGAACCTGATCTCCGTCGCTTTCGCCGTCCTTTATATCGGCCTTTCCGTGGATTATGCAATTCATTTTTCCTTGCAATATCAGGAGCTTCAGGAGCCAGGGAAAAAAACAGATGAACTTGTCGAGCGCACCCTTCGCCGCATCGGCCTGTCGCTTGTTTTGTGCGTTTTTACCACCGCCATCGGTTTTTTCTGTTTTGTGCCGACCGCTTATGCCGGCGTCTCGGAGTTGGGGCTGATTGCCGGCGCAGGGATGTTTATCGGCCTGCTGGTGACGCTGATTGTCTTGCCGGCCTGCTTTCGCCTGTTTCCGCCGCCGCCCCCGAGACGCCATGACACGCCGCGACCGATACAGGCCTTGCTGGACTGGCCGCTACGCAGGCAGGGCTGTGTGCGGATTGTGCTTCTGATGCTGGCATTCGGCGCGCTGTGGTTCCTGCCGCAGGCCCGCTTTGACTACAATCCCGTGCATCTGCGCAGTCCGGATACCGAATCGGTGGCGACTTTTCTTGATCTGAGTCGCGA
>JALUYG010000129.1 GCA_027013105.1 Mariprofundus sp. | reverse complement strand
TCTATCGCCGGGGCGGCGAGCTACTTTCCGCGTTTTAATCCCAAGGTGGGCCATTTGGTGACACTGGAAGATCAGGTGCGTCGCTGCGTCGCCGGTGGTTTGCAAGGCAAGGCGCCTGCCTACGACAGCGCCGAGATGCGTGCGATGATTGCCTATCTCACATCGTTGTCGCAAGGCAAAGCCATCGATATGGGCGGCAGGCCGAAATGATTTTCCGCCAACTCTTTGATCAAGACACATGGACCTACACCTATCTGCTTGCTGATGAGCAGAGCCGGGAAGCGGTGCTGATCGATCCTGTTCTGGAACAGCTGGAACGGGATATTACGCTGCTCAACGAGCTGGGCCTGACGCTGAAATATACGTTCGATACACATGTCCATGCGGATCATGTGACTGCCAATGGCGCATTGCGTGAACGCACCGGATGCAAGGCCGGCGTATCGGCAAAAGGCGGCGCAGGCTGTGCCGATTTGCAGTTGAAAGAGGGCGATGTGTTTGCATTCGGTTCGCACCACATCAACGTGCTGGAAACCCCGGGCCATACCGATGGTTGCGTGTCGTTTGTGTGCGGCGATAAGGTGTTTACAGGCGATGCGCTGTTTATTCGCGGTTGCGGACGCACTGATTTTCAACAGGGCGATGCGGGCAAGCTCTACGATAGTATTGTCGATAAACTTTACACGCTCGCGGATGCCACATGGGTCTATCCGGGGCACGATTATCGCGGCATGACTGTCTCCACGATTGGCGAGGAAAAAGCGCATAATCCGCGTATTCGTCTGGGGCGTGACGGCTTTATTCAATTTATGACAAATTTGAATCTGCCGCATCCGAAAAAAATCCATGAGGCCGTGCCTGCCAACCTGGAATGTGGTAATAAAAAACAGGAAGCGTAAGTGACGGCACCTTCTCAGGCATGATTTCAACCCGGGTGTGCGAGACCAGAAAGTTGCATTTGATGCAATGAAAGCGGCAGAGGAGGTTGTGAAATTATGCAGGAAATGTCGTTTATGTTGTTGCTGGTCGGGCTGATCGCCATTGTGAATCCGCTCGGGGCGTTGCCGATTTTTCTGTCGATGTCGGATGAAGATCATCCGGAAGCGGATATGCGCACCATCAATCGTGCGGCCACGGCGGTGGCGCTGATTCTGTTGGTTTCGGCGTGGACCGGAGAATCGCTGCTGGGTTTCTTCGGTATTACGATCGACGCATTCCGGGTGGGCGGCGGCCTGTTGATTCTGTTGATGGGCATATCGATGCTGCATGGCAAACAGAGCCATGTGCAGCACTGCCCTAACGAGGCCGATGCCGTTGGGGCCAAAGAGGATATTTCCGTGGTGCCGCTGGCTATTCCGCTGATGGCCGGTCCCGGAGCGATTAGTCTGGTGATTCTGGATGCCAATAAAATACATTCATGGGGCGGTGAAGTGCTGTTGGCGCTGGCCATTATTTCGGTTGCCGCCATTGCCTGGCTGGTGCTGCTCATTGCAGAGAAAATGCGCGATAAGCTGGGTGCGATCGGGCTCAATATCGCCACGCGTATCATGGGGCTGATTCTTGCCGCTATTGGCGTTCAGTTCATCGCCGATGGTGTTAAGCAGCTGTTGCCGGGGCTGGCATGAAAGAAGATGCGGCAGGATGATCCGGTCACAGACATCATGATGAAACAAGGAGAGCAATATGGTTCATTTGGATTTAACTGAAAAAGAAACAACAATTTTGAACGAGGCGCTGGAAAGCTATCTGTCGGATTTGCGCTATGAGATCGGCAATACGGATAGCCTGGATTACCGCAATATGCTCAAAGAGAGAAAAGCCGTGCTGCGCAAGCTGGCAAATATTTTGGCGGACAGCAAAACGGCATGATGAATCATTGGGAACAGCGTTATCAGCAAGGCGAAACAGGCTGGGACAGGGGGCAGCCCAGCCCGGCGCTGCACCGGTGGCTGGAGCAGGGCGTGTTGAAACCCGGCCGTATTCTGATTCCCGGTTGCGGCCGGGGCCACGAGGCGGTGGAACTGGCCCGGCGCGGGTTTGCGGTGACGGCGATCGATATTGCGCCATCGGCCTGCGCACATCTGGAGCGGGAACTGGCGGCGGCGGATGTGAACGGGGAGGTGATCTGCGGCGATCTGCTCGAGTATAATCCGGCGATAGCGTTTGATGCGATCTACGAACAGACCTGCCTGTGCGCCATTTTGCCCGAACAACGAACCGCGTATGAACAGCAGTTGCACCGTTGGCTAAAGCCGGGCGGCATGCTGTGCGCTTTGTTTATGCAGACAGGTGCAGAAGGCGGGCCGCCTTTTCATTGCGACCTGTTGAATATGCACCGTCTGTTTGAGGACAGTCGCTGGCAATGGCCACAGTCTGAGCCGCTGTTTTCGCCGCATTATAATGGCCGTTTTGAGCTGGGCTATGCACTGGTGCGGCAATAAAAGAGGTCTTTACCATTCGATGAAAAAACCCTGCCTGTCAGGACGGGTTGCTGTGTGAATAAATAATGGCTATCTATCGACAATTTCTCCACGCCATGCCGGAATATCTGGCTCGCTATTACTGGTGGGCCTGTCTGTGGCGCTGGGGTATCTGGTTTTTCGATCATCAGCCGATTATCAATGCAATCCTGTTCAACTGGAGCTGGCCCGGCGAAAATGTGGCAGGACTCCACTCTATCCGGCACGCATGAATGCTAAGTGCCTGGCTTATCGCAATGACGCTTTCGACAGGGTCATCCTCTTCTTTTTGTTGCACGAGATGCCACCGGCAGCCCGCCAACGGACGCTGGCTGAAATGATGCGTGTCATGCGCCCCGGCGGCACTGTTCTGATCACCGAATATGGCCC
>JALUYG010000128.1 GCA_027013105.1 Mariprofundus sp. | reverse complement strand
AATACCGCTTCGACGCTGCCAAATTTATCCAATAGTGCTGCAGCACGCTCCGGGCCGACGCCGGGGATACCCTGCAGAATATGCAGCTGGGTTTTGCGTTTGCCACGGGGCCGAATGCCGTGGCGAGGCAAGACTCCGGTGGCGATCGCCCTGTGCTGACGGGCAGTGTAGAGCATCAGTTGCGCGCTCTCCTGCAGGTTGCGGGAACGTAACAGTGGAATGCCGAAAAATACGCTCAGTGAAATGAGCGCGCCTTGCACTGCCTCTCTGCGCATATGGCTAAAGGCCAGATCGCGGCTTGTACCTTCCAGAATCATAATGCCACGCTTGTGCGATTGGGCCAGCCTGCGCCCCTGACGAAATATGCGACCATCCTTAATCGAGACTGCCAGATCCGTCAGCGTTTTGCGTTCAAACAATAAATTGTCGTCCACCTCATAGTCTCCGAGAGTTAAACGGCTGATAGATAGTGAAACCGACTCACTGGCTTCGAGTATCTCGATCATGCCGGATCGCTGTTCACGATCATCCACAACAATGCGAACCGGGCTTGGCCTGCTGTCGTTCAAACTCAATCACCTCAGGGTCAGAACAGGCAGAGCGCCAGCAGCATGGCGCATTCGCAGTATTCGATGCCGGCACCGAGGCAATCGCCGCTCATGCCGGAAAGCCGCCACTGCAGAAAGGCGCGCCAGAGCAGCAGTGCAACCACTGCGAACAACGCGAACAGGAATGAGACGACGTCCCAGCTGAACAGAAACAGGACGGCACCCCAGAACCAGACCGCATTTTCCGGGATCTGCCAGGCGAACTGCTCGCCGCGGCCCGGTGCCAGTGGCGGCAGCGATTGCGACCAGTAGAGCGAGCCGAGCCGGGCCCAGGCCGGGATCAGCAGCAGCGCCCAGAAGCTCTCATCGGGTGCGCCGATCAGTGATACTACAGCCATCATCTTGGTCAGCAGCAGCAGGATCAGCACCACCACGCCGAAGCTGCCGATATGGGGATCTTTCAGCACTGCCAGAAAACGGTCACGATCACGGTGCGCTGCGCCCAGTGCATCAGCCAGATCGGCAGCGCCATCCAGATGCAGCGCGCCGGTCGCTCCGGCCCATACCAGCACCACCAACAATCCGGCCACCCCGGCATCGGCATGCAGGCCGAGCTTTGCGGCCAGCACCAGCAGCAGGCCGATCAGCAATCCGACCATCGGGAACCAGACGGCCGAGCGTGAAAGTTCCTCCTGCCTGAAGTCGGCCAGTTGCGGTGTCGGCAGCCGGGTCAGAAACTGCACGGCCAGAATCAATCCGCGCATGCAGGCTCGCGATTCATAAACAGTAGTTTGGGCGAATGCCCCTCCAGCAGCGACACCCGACTCCATGCCGCATAGGGCAGATGCAGCCGCCAGAGCGCCGCCATCGGCATATCGAGCAGGTGCGCCAGTAGCACGCGAATGACACCACCATGCGCCACCAGCAGCCGGCTGTTGCCGCAATCGCTCGCCACCCACGCCTGCCAGCCATCAATCACGCGCTGGCTGAAAGCGTCAAACGCTTCACCGTTCGGCGGCTGCACGCCGACTGGCGACTGCCAGAAGCGGTGCAGCAGTTCGCCATGCTCCTGTTCGAGTTCATCAAAGCTGCGATCCTCCCAGTCGCCGAAATCCATTTCGCGCATCGCATCCAGTGTCTGCACATCGCACTGATACCGTTCACCCAGCTCATGCGCGAACAGCCGGCAGCGCTGTAGTGGCGAGGTGGCGATATGGTCGAATCGATAGTTAATCTGATCGAGATGACCGGCCACTCTGCGCATCTGCTGCCAGCCGGTTTCGCTCAGTGGCGTGTCCGTACTGCCGCGAAACGCCCAGCCTTCAGCCTCCACTTCGCCATGTCGCAGCAGATCAACAGTGATGATGTTTTCAACCATTTGCATTTACCTGCAAATCAGGAGGTGAGGCTTTAGCCTCACACTGGGGCAATATTGAAAGCGCGACTAAAGTCGCACCTCCGAAGCGTTGCATCGCTAAATTGCTATGCATCCTGATCAGTTACGCCGGCGCTCTCGAAGGTCGCCATCTCGTTATGCAGCGCAATGGCCGACTGCAGCAGCGGCACCACCAGCGCTGCGCCCGAGCCCTCGCCGAGCCGCATCTCAAAATCGATCAATGGCTTGAGTTCAAGTGCTTCCAATGCCAGTGCATGACCATTTTCATGCGAGACATGGCTGGCCAGCATCCAGTGGCGCGCATCCGGCTCAATCACGCAGGCCGCCAGCGCCGCCGCTGCTGCAATAAAGCCATCGATCAGCACCGGAGCGCCGGACTCCGCTGCCTGCAGATAGAAGCCCGCCATCGCTGCGATCTCCAGCCCGCCGATCTGCTGCAGCAACTGGTTATCGGCCAGTGTTGATACGCGCCCCAGCGCACGGCTGACAACGTCGATCTTCAGAGCGCGCCCGGCATCATCGATGCCGGTGCCGAAACCGACCACATCTTCAGGCGTGGCAGCCGCCATCCGACAGATCAGGCAGGCCGAGGAGGTGGTGTTGCCGATGCCCATATCACCGGCAATCAGCAGATTGGCACCGGCATCGATGGCCCGCGTTGCTGCCGCGCGCCCGACTGCAATCGCGGCAGCACACTCATCCTCCGTCATCGCCGATTCATGCAGCAGGTTCGCCGTGCCATGCCGCACATTAGCATGCACAATGCCATCAACATCAGCCAGATCGGAGAGCACGCCGACATCGATCACGCTCAGTTGTGCATCACACCGGCGCGCCAGCACATTGATCGCCGCACCGCCGCGCACAAAATTCTTCACCATCTCGCCGGTCACGACAGATGGGTAGGCC
>JALUYG010000127.1 GCA_027013105.1 Mariprofundus sp. | reverse complement strand
TGGAGCTGATACATTTGTTACGCCATCCGGCTCAGGCTATCCATGCCTGCAATCACCGGCATGACTGGCGCGGCCGACAAGTCGCAGGTGGGTTTCAGCGGTAGCCAGATGGTAAAACAGCTTCCCTTGCCATAGGTGCTCGCCACATCAACACCGCCGCCATGCAGTTCAGCCAGACGTTTAACCAGCGCCAGCCCCAGCCCTGTGCCCTCGTGGGATTTGGTCAGCGGGTTCTCAAGTTGCTGGAATGACTGGAACAGCAGCTTGATGTCCGCATCCCGGATGCCAATGCCCTGGTCTTTCACACTGATTGCCAGCCATGTTTTAGCATTCGATATTACGCTGGCAGTCACCGCATCGCGATGAACTTTGCACATGCTTAGTGTCACCGACCCTCTCCGGTCTGAAAATTTTACCGCATTGGATAGCAGGTTGAACAGCATCTGCTTGCACTTCTGCTCATCGAGAATCACTGTGTTCGGCGCATGCTTCATTTCAAGGTTGAGCGTGATGCCGTGATTGGCTGCTTTTTCCCGCACAATGGTGAGGCAGGATTGCGCCATCTCATGCAACAGAACCTCGGAGGGGTGCAACTCCATTTTTCCCGCTTCAATTTTGGACAGGTCGAGAATGTCATTGATCAGTGCAAGCAGATGTTCGCCGCTGGCATGGATGTCGCCTGTATATTCCAGTTGCTCGGCATTCATGTCGCCTGCCAAACCATCGAGCATGACTGCCGAAAAACCGATAATGGCATTAAGCGGAGTGCGCAGTTCATGGCTCATATTGGCCAGAAATTCCGATTTCATCCGGTTGGCTCGATTCAGCTCGATGTTTTTTTCATGAATTTTCTGTTCGATCTGTTTGCGCTGATCAATCTCCAGTAGCAGTGTAATCAATGAGGCAATGGCGCGCCCGAATTGCTGCTCATCGGCCTGCCATTTACGTTCGCCACCCTGATGTTCGAGGCAGAGCACACCAACCACTTCGCCCTCATGTTGCACAGGCACATCCAGCATAGCGCCAATGCCCAGCGGTTGCAGGTAACTATCGGTAAACTCTGCCGTTCGGTAATCAGAACAGGCGTTGTCAGCATCAATGACATGCTTCTGTTTCAGTGTGTTAAAGTAAACCGGATAATCGTCACGATTGAGGATCATATCACTGCCGTGGCGCTGCTTTTCTACCTCATAGAGATCCAGGCAGCACAGCTTCCTGCCGCCATTGCGCAGTTGCCAAATACTGGCGCGCCCTACCGCCAATGCCTGAGTCGTATCTTCGGTAATCATGCGAATTGCATCTTCCAGCGCCAGACCTTTCGCTCCAATCAGATGTGAAAGGCTGGCATAGACTTCATGCTGACGCTCCAGTCGTTCAGTTGTTTCGTGAATCGTGCGTTCGTTCTGTTTTCGCTGGCTGATATCTCTTACTGTGCCTGTGAAAGAGCGCTGCCCATCGAATTCGATTTCGGTGATGGAGAGATCCATATCAAACAATGATCCATCCTTGCGGAGTCCTTGAACTTCCCGGCCGATACCGATGATTTTAGCTTCTCCTCCGGTCAGGTAATTGTGAAGGTAGCTATCATGGCGGGAGTGATCGGGTTCCGGCATGAGCATGGAGACATTCTGTCCGATAATTTCCAGACTCTTATAGCCGAAGATATGCTCAGCGGCCCGATTGAATCGTTGAATCCGGCCATGAATATCTATGGTGATCATGCCGTCCAGCATCGACTGTATGATGCGCTCCACTTCTTGCTGGCGCTCCTGTACGGCCCGGGCCATGCTGTTAAAACTGTTTGCCAGTCGCCCGAATTCATCATGGCTTGAGATGGCGATAGGATGATCATATGCTCCCTCGGCCATGGCGGTGGCAGCGCTCATCAGTGTGTCGACAGCCCGGTTGAAACGGCGGCTAAGCAGAAACGCAAACAGCAGGCCGAACAGCATGACTGCACCCAGTACGCCAGCGGTGACCCATAAGGTTCGATAAGCTTGATCCACCGTTTGATGGCTGGCCTGTCGCAGGAGTTGGCCGGCTTGTAGCTGCATCCTGTTCTGCAAGAGGGCCGACATGCGGTTGCGTTGATTTTTTAGTTCGCTCAGCTGTTGTTGTTGCTGCTGTTCCAGTGCGATCAGGCTATTGGTCAGCTTCGAGATGCGATGAAACAGGTGTTGGAAGAGACGTATATTCTTAATTTCCATATTGGAAAGGTGCATCTGCATATAGTTCTGAATAAACGTCCCTAGTTCCCGGTGATCTTTATGTAGGGCGGCCAGGTCGCCTGCATCGTGCGAGGCAAGGTATCTGGCCAGCCATTTCATCATTCCATTGATATTGATCTCCAATTCATAAGTAATGGCCCTCTTTTCGGGAGTGTCTGATGCCGTAGTGGGCTGTATTTCATCATCGAGAAGATGGTCGATCTCAGTCAGTTCACGTTCCAGTTGTTTGAAAATGGTTGATTGTTGGTCTGTGTTTTCGATCAGTACTGATGTGAGAGAAGTAAAGCGTTTGAAAGCACTTTGCAGCTGAATAGATAATTCCTGTTGGGCGCCGTTTTCGGCCAGTTGTTGATAATTTCGCAGGGATTGCCGGAATGCTGTTTCATCCATTTTGATGCGTTGGAGGTGTTGGGGGTCGCGCTTGTGAAGGTAGGCAAGCAGGTCAAAGCCTGCGCTATTCAGATCGATTTCCAGCTCTTTTGTCGCCTCCATTCGAGGCTGGTGTTGTTGCAGGGTGTGATCAATTGAGGTGTTTAGCTGGCTGGTTAATCGCCAGGCTGTCATGCCTACGATCAATACGCCGAATAACAGCAGTGAATAGGATAGTGCCAGTTTTAATCTGAAGCTCATGTCGC
>JALUYG010000126.1 GCA_027013105.1 Mariprofundus sp. | reverse complement strand
TGGCGGCAGCCGAACGGTTGAAACATGAGCCGGATATTCACTGGGTGATGATTGGTGATGGGCGCAGGCGCGAATGGATGCAGAATGAAGTCCAGCGTATCGGACTGAATGACCGGGTGCATTTCACCGGCAGTTTTCCGGCTGAAACTATGCCGCAGTTCTTTGCTCATGCCGATGCACTGTTGGTGACGTTGAAGGCGGATCAAGTGTTTTCCCAAACTATTCCGAGTAAGGTGCAGTCCTACATGGCCTGCGGCCGCCCTCTGTTGGCTGCGCTCGATGGTGAAGGGGCAAGGGTGGTTGCCGAGTCCGGATCGGGGCTGGCTGTCCCTGCAGAAGATGACAAGGCGCTTGCCGATGCTGCCATACAGCTCTATCGCCTGCCAGTAACAGAGCGGCAGGCGATGGGCATGCGAGGACGTGCATACTATAGTGCGCATTTTGAGCGCGATATGCTGATTGCGCGGCTGGAGCAGTGGATGGATGAAGTGGTGATTGTGGAGAGACAATGAAAATTTTGATCTTGGGCGGCGATGGGATGCTGGGGCATCAACTGCTGCAGTCGTGGCAGGATCGTCACGATGTGCGGGTGACGTTGCGAAGCGATGCCGGTTGTTATGCGCATTACGGTCTGTTTTCTGATGCGAATAGTTTCTATGGTATTGATGTACGTGATTTTTCCGCCGTTGAACGGGTAGCGGATGTATTCAGGCCGGATGCGATTGTGAATGCGATCGGCATTGTCAAACAGCGCGATGAGGCGAGTGATGCGATTCTGAGTCTTGAGATTAACGCACTGCTGCCGCATCGTCTGAGTCAACTCTGCGGCGAGATTGGCGCGCGGCTGGTTCATTTGAGCACGGACTGTGTCTTTTCCGGCAAGCAGGGGATGTATCGCGAGGATGATCTGGAAGATGCGCGCGATCTGTATGGCCGCTCGAAGTTGCTCGGAGAGGTTCGGGATGCGCATGCTGTCACATTACGAACATCGATCATTGGTCTCGAACTGGCGCGCAAACGGAGTTTGATTGAGTGGTATCTGGCGCAGCGGGGAGAGATCAAGGGCTTTACGCGAGCCATCTATTCCGGCTTTACCACTATGGAGATGGCTCGCATCATCGAGGGGGTGTTGCTCCGTCATACGGAACTTTCCAGCTTGTGGCATGTGGCCAGTGCGCCGATCGATAAATATGCACTGCTGGCACTGTTGGGTGAGAAGCTCGGGCGCAGTGATGTAACCCTGCAGGCGGATGATATGTTTTGTTGTGACCGTAGTCTCGATGGACGACGTTTTGCCCAGGCGACAGGCTATCAGGCACCAACGTGGGGGCAGATGTTGACGGAGCTGGCTGAACAGATTCAGGAGAGACGCGAATGATTTTAGAGGGAAAGAAGATTTTGGTGACCGGGGGTACCGGCTCGATGGGCAAAGTGTTGGTTCGGCGCCTGCTCTCCGGTGAGCTGGGAACGCCGGCCAAGGTGATTGTGATGAGCCGCGATGAGGGCAAACAGCATGATATGCGTATGGCGTATATGCATAAAACGGTCACCACCGATGAAGTGATTTTTAATAATTTCAGACAGGCGCTGGAGTTCCGAATTGGCAATGTACGCCACTACGGCGAGGTCTGCGCGGCGATTAAGGGTGTGGATATCGTGATTAATGCTGCGGCGCTGAAACAGGTGCCGACCTGTGAATATTTTCCTGATCAGGCGGTGATGACCAACTGTGTTGGGGCGATGAATATTGTCCGTGCGATTAACGAGCATGATTATCCGGTGGAGGTAGTGGTTGGGGTGAGCACCGACAAGGCTGCCAAGCCGGTCAATGTGATGGGCATGACCAAGGCGATCCAGGAACGTATTTTCACCAGTGCCAACGTGCTCAATCCCAACACGCGTTTTATCTGCGTGCGCTACGGCAATGTGCTGGCTTCACGTGGTTCGGTGATTCCGCTGTTTCATGATCAGATTGCGCATGGTGGGCCGGTTACCGTGACTGTGCCGGAGATGACCCGTTTTCTGCTGAGTCTGGATCAGGCGGTTGATACGGTGTTTGCTGCATTAAGAACCGCAGCGCCCGGTGAGACGTTGGTGCCTGATGCGCCGGCAGCTACGGTGGAAAATATCGCCAAGGCGCTGATTGGTGATCGCGACATCGAGATGAAGGTAACCGGCATTCGCCCGGGTGAGAAGATGCACGAAATTATGGTCTCCGAGGAGGAGTGCCATCACACCATCCGGCGAGGTGATTACTATGCGATCCGGCCGATGCTGCCTGAGCTGTCTGCCGATTCTGCGTCAAGTGCATTGGAGAAGGAGTTTAGTTCGGCAGATACCGTGCTGGATTTTGACGGGACACGGAAACTGCTGGAGGCGCATCGCCTGTTGCCGGGGATGGTGAAATTGTCCGAGGGCGGGGAGTTGCTGGTATGACGCACCATGCCCGTTTGAAGGTGATGACCATCGTCGGTACGCGCCCTGAGCTGATTAAATTGAGTCGCGTGATTGCTGAACTGGAGCGCTGCTTTGATCATGTTCTGGTGCACACCGGTCAGAATTACGATGATGAACTGAATCGGGTGTTTTTTGACGATCTGGAAATCCGTCAGCCCGATTATTACCTCGAGGCGGCAGGGGCAACGGCGGCGGAAACGATCGCCCAGGTGATTGCCCGGGTGGATCCGGTTTTGGCCGACGAGCAGCCCGATGCCGTGTTGCTCTATGGCGATACCAATAGTTGCATGGCTGCGATCGTGGCCAAACGCAGAAAAATTCCGGTATTCCATATGGAGGCGGGTAATCGCTGCTTCGATGAGCGGGTGCCGGAGGAGATCAACCGCCGCATTGTCGATCATATCAGTGATATCAATATGCC
>JALUYG010000125.1 GCA_027013105.1 Mariprofundus sp. | reverse complement strand
TGGGAGAAAAAGGCTGAATCCGTATCTCCGTCACCTGCCGGCAGGTTGTCTATTCAAGATAAAATCACCCTGTTCAGGCAGCTATTTCGAGGCCGTGACGATGTTTACCCGCAGCGATGGGAGTCGGCCAAAGGAAAGTCTGGTTATTCCCCTGCATGTGGCAATGAGTGGAAGCCTGGAATCTGCCAAAAGCCGCGTGTGAAATGCGGAGAGTGCAGTAGAAGAATGTTGCTATCCGTTTCTGATGAGGTGATTTTTAATCACCTTTCCGGCAAGCAAACCATCGGCGTATATCCATTGCTCAATGATGAGCATTGCTGCTTCCTTGCTATTGATTTTGATAAAAAAGATTGGCGTGAAGATGCAGGCGCATTGATGCAATCATGCCGGGCACTGGACATTCCGGCCGCACTTGAAATTTCCCGGTCAGGCAATGGCGCTCATCTGTGGATATTTTTTCGGCTCCTGTTCCGGCACGGGAAGCAAGGTTGCTTGGTGCGGCATTGATCAGTTATACCTGCGAGCGAACCCGACAGTTGTCGCTGGTCAGTTATGACAGACTATTTCCCAATCAGGATACGATGCCAAAAGGCGGGTTTGGGAATCTGATCGCGTTACCCTTGCAAAGACTGCCGCGCGAGCATGGCTGTAGCGTATTCGTAGATGACCAGTTTACGCCATACCATGATCAGTGGGCGTTTTTGGCATCGATTCAGCCCATGAATAAGCCGGAACTGGATAAAGCCATCTTGCGCAGCAGCGGAGGAAAGCATCCATTGGATGTTGCTTTTGAACTGGATGCTGATGATAAGGGTAAAAAACCGTGGCAGCGTTCGCCATCGGCTTCTTTTGAACTCCAGTGCAATTTACCTGATTCTTTGACGGTTGTTCTGGCGAATCAAATTTTTATCTCCAAGTCGGATGTGCCACAACCTCTGAGTAATCGCCTGATCCGTCTGGCAGCTTTTCAAAACCCGGAATTTTACAAGGCCCAGGCCATGCGAATGCCGGTTTGGAATACCCCGAGAATCATCGGTTGCGCCGAAAACTTTTCTCAATATATCGGACTGCCTAGAGGGTGTCTTGATGATGTGCGATCATTGCTGGAAAAGAATAGTGTCAGCACTGATATCCAGGACGAGCGGATCACAGGAGGCAGGGTTCCCGTCAGGCTTCTTGGCAAACTCAGAAAAGATCAGAAATTGGCAGTCAGGACGTTGATCAAGCATGATACAGGCGTGCTTTCAGCCCCGACAGCTTTTGGCAAGACAGTTGTTGCGGCGGCAATAATCGCCCGCCGTAAAGTCAGCACGCTGGTTGTGGTGCATCGTACTGAATTGCTAAGGCAATGGCAGGAACGATTCAGCAGCTTTCTTGATTTTCCCAAAAATGGATTGGGCGTTATTGGCGGAGGAAAAAAGAGGCCTTCTGGAAAAATTGATATCGCCGTGATGCAGACACTGGTTCGAATGCAAAATCTTGGTGAATTTCTGGATGGATATGGTCAGGTCATTGTGGACGAGTGTCATCATATCTCCGCCTTTTCCTTTGAGACGGTGCTCAAACAGGCCAAAGCGCGCTATGTGCTTGGGTTAACGGCCACCCCTGTCAGAAGAGATGGGCACCAACCGATTATTTATATGCAGTGTGGTCCGATACGTCATACAGCAGCCATATCCGAAGTGGCGCCAACACAACTGGAAGTATGGCCGCAGTACCTAGAGTCGCCCGAAATCCCTTCTGACTCCCCCATTCAGACAGTGTTTCGAATGTTGGCAACGAATGAGAAACGAAATAGCAAAATTTCCGGGGATGTTCTCAATGCCTATCGGGAGGGGCGTAAAATTCTTGTTCTGACGGAGCGAACTGACCATCTCGCTCTTCTGCGCGAGTGCATTGAACCTGAAGTTGACCACTGTTTTGTGCTGCATGGCCGACTCTCGAAGAAACAACGCGCTTCTGTTCTTTCAGATATTCAGTCACTGGATAGTTCAACCCCGCATGTATTGCTGGCGACAGGGCGGCTGGTTGGTGAAGGCTTTGATCATCCTCCGCTGGATACGCTCGTGCTGGCAATGCCAATTTCATGGAAAGGAACGCTGCAACAGTATGCTGGTCGCTTGCATCGTGACCATGTTGATAAGCAGGATGTCAGAATTTACGATTATGTTGATGCTGATCAGGTTCAGCTTGCGCGCATGTGGAGTAAGCGCCAGCGAGGCTATCAGGCTATGGGATACAAAATGAGTCAACCCGAAACAAAGGGTGCGCTGCTATAATGGATGCCTGAGCAATGCGTTAAATTTTGATGTTTGCTCATGTAGCTTTGATACTACCGTCACACCTTTGTGCTGTTTGCCGGTTGAAGCAGGGAGTCCAGGCGTTTGATGTGACTGGGTTCGGCGCTGGATAAGGGTAGCCGAATGTAGAATGCGGCGCCTTCGCCGGGCTGGCTCTCCACCCGGATGTCGCCGCCGTGGGCGTTGACGATGCGTTTGCAGATGGCCAGCCCAAGGCCGGCGCCTTCGCCCTCCTTGCGGCAGCGGGCGTCATCGGCGCGGTAGAATCGGTCGAACAGACGCTTTTGCTGTTCCACGGCGATGCCGGGGCCTTCATCGCGAATGCAGATGACAGCCGCTTCCGCTTCCGCATGGGCGCTCAGGTGAATGCTGGAGCGCTCCGGCGCATGTTTGAATGCGTTGGACAACAGATTCATGATCGTGCGCTCGATCTGACTGGCATCGCCCATGATTTCCAGATCATCCTCAATGTCCATTTCGAGATTCACATGCTGGCTGTCGAACAGGATCAGGTGTTGCTGCCCCACCTCCTGCAGCAGCAGCGACAGGTCGACAGGCGTCTGAACGATTTCCAGCTGGCCGGCGTCGGCGCGCGCC
>JALUYG010000124.1 GCA_027013105.1 Mariprofundus sp. | reverse complement strand
TTGCGAAGTCATCAAAGGCAAGGCGCGGCACGCTACTGAAGCAAGCCAATCAGAGCAATGGGTGCTGCTCTGATTGGCCCGGTAGTCAAAACGAGCCGGAGCAATGGGGCCTTGCTCCGGAATTCACAACCCAAAAGGGCGACTCCATACGGAGCCGCCCTTTTGTGCATCAGCAATGATGCGACACCTGAAATCCCAACGGGATTTTACATCATGCCGCCCATGCCACCCATGCCGCCCATATCACCGCCAGCCGGAGCTGCGGCTTCCGGTTTCGGGAGATCGGCAATCATTGCTTCCGTTGTGATCAGCAGGCCGGCAATCGATGCGGCATACTGCAGTGCGGAGCGGGTGACCTTGGTCGGGTCGATCACACCCATCTTGACCAGATCGCCATACTCCTCTGTCTGGGCGTTGTAGCCGTAGTGGCCATCATGGCTGGAGATTTCATTCACCACCACGGATGCTTCGCCGCCGCCGTTGGAGACGATCTGGCGCAGCGGCTCTTCGACTGCGCGGCGTACGATGTTGACGCCGGTGTCTTCATCATGATTGTCTCCGGAAACACCTTCCAGAGCCGAGCGGGCGCGAATCAGCGCCACGCCGCCGCCGGCCACGATACCCTCTTCAACTGCAGCACGGGTAGCGTGCAGGGCGTCATCGACGCGATCCTTCTTCTCTTTCATCGCCACTTCGGTGGCTGCGCCGACTTTGATCACAGCAACACCGCCAGCCAGTTTGGCCAGGCGCTCCTGCAGTTTCTCCTTGTCGTAGTCGGAAGTGGTATCCTCGATCTGCTTGCGGATCAATGCCACGCGCCCCTCAATGGCTGATTTTTCACCCACGCCATCGACAATCGTGGTGGTGTCCTTGGTGATCTTCACCGTACCGGCCGTACCCAGATCTTCCAGCGTGACATTTTCCAGCTTCAGACCCAACTCTTCCGAAATCACCTTGCCGCCGGTCAGAATAGCCATATCCTCCATCATCGCCTTACGACGATCGCCGAAGCCAGGCGCCTTCACAGCAGCGACATTCACAACACCGCGAACCTTGTTGACCACCAGCGTCGCCAGCGCTTCGCCTTCGATATCTTCAGCGATAATCAGCAGCGGCTTGCCTGTGCGTGCAACCGACTCCAACACCGGCAGCAGTTCGCGCATATTGGAGATCTTCTTTTCGAACAGCAGAATGTACGGGCTTTCCAGATTGGCTTCCATACGCTCGCTGTCGGTGACGAAATAGGGAGAGAGGTAACCGCGATCAAACTGCATGCCTTCTACCACATCCAGCTCGGTCTCCAGCCCTTTGGCCTCTTCGACCGTGATCACGCCTTCTTTACCCACCTTCTCCATGGCATCGGCAATGATCTGGCCGATTTCTGCATCGCCATTGGCCGAAATGGTACCGACCTGCGCGATCTCTTCCTGATTTTTCACGGCATTGGAGAGCTTCGCCAGCTCATCGACGACGATGCCGACGGCTTTATCGATACCGCGCTTCAGATCCATCGGGTTCATGCCTGCGGCGACAGCCTTGACGCCCTCTTTGGCAATGGACTGCGCCAGAACCGTGGCGGTGGTGGTGCCATCGCCTGCGTTATCAGCAGTCTTGGAAGCCACTTCCTTAACCATCTGCGCCCCCATATTCTCGAACTTGTCTTCCAGTTCGATCTCCTTGGCGACGGAAACGCCATCTTTGGTAATGGTCGGTGCGCCCCATGATTTTTCGAGCACCACATTACGGCCTTTGGGGCCGAGGGTTACTTTTACTGCATCAGCGAGTTTGTTGACGCCGCTCATCATCTGCGCGCGAGCGTCTTCACCGAAATGAATGTCTTTAGCCATTCTTGTCTCTCCTGTTTATATAATAATAGTATATAATATTCGTTTTATGATTGATTCTCGCCCCGTCAGGGGTGCTCAATCACTGTATTTGATCAGGCTTCAATGACGCCCAGGATGTCATTTTCGCCCATGATCAGGAAATCTTCGCCATCGAGCTTGATTTCTGTGCCGGCGTATTTGGAGAAAATCACCTTGTCGCCTGCCTTCACATCCAGCGGACGCACGTCGCCATTCTCCATGATCTTGCCATTGCCGGCTGCAATGACTTCGCCTTCAAGCGGTTTTTCTTTTGCTGAATCCGGAATAATGATGCCACCGGCGGACATAGTGTCTTCATCCAGACGGCGGACGATCACTCGGTCATGCAAAGGACGTACTGTAGTTGCCATTGATACTTCTCCTCTTCTGTTTATTGGTGAGTGCTTTATAGGAACCGCATTGGCGCGATTCAACCCCTTATCGAAAATTTTTTTAACATGGATGGAATTGACTGCGTCTAACGCGTTGTTATATTCATGTTAAGCGGCTTGCAAGGCTTCTTCAGCGCGTGCGCAACGCCCTGGTGGGTGAGATCGCCATCCCATGTGTTGACGCCGCGGGCCAGCATGCGATCTTCCTGTACGGCTTTTTGCAATCCGGAGATGGCCAGTTTTCGCACAAACGGGAAGGTGGCATGAGTTAACGCCTGCGTGGCGCTGACCGGCACGGATGCCGGCAGATTGGGTAGGCAGCAGTGCAGCACGCCGGCTTCCACATAGACCGGGTCGGCATAGCTGCTCGGCCGGCTGGTCCGGGAGATGCCGCCCTGATCAATGGCGACATCGACAAATACGCCGCCGGCCATGCGTTCCAGATAGGATGGGGTCAGCAGTGTCGGGGCGTGCTGACCGGGAATCAGCGCCGCGCCAATCAGAGTATCGCACTCGGCAAGCATTTCAAACATCAGCTGGCCGGCCATGAAACGCACATCGCAGGCTTCACCCGCCGCTGAAAAACGCTCCCGAAGTTGTGCAACACGATCCACACTGGCATCCAGAATACGCACTGATGCGCCCATACCCAATG
>JALUYG010000123.1 GCA_027013105.1 Mariprofundus sp. | reverse complement strand
TGATCGGGGCGCAGCTGGCCCGGGCGGATATCGAATCGGTCAGCCCTGCTGTGATGATTGCTGCGGCGGTGATGTTGCACGGCATGGCCGGAGAGCGTAGCGGCTGGTATCTGGCCGGCGAACTGGCCAAGCTGGTCGCCGATCTGCGCCAGCGCATTGAACGGACAGGCAAGGCGTAGTCGAAAAGTTGAGAATGAATGTTGCATGGTTATCATCAGTGTTCATTCGTGGAATCAGTGGCGGTGGGTTGTATAACTTTCCTTGGTGTTTCCGGCGACGCTGGTTTAGGATTACAGACCACCTGAAGGAGGGTCATTCGAATGAGCGAACGGTCTGGTAACGACGCACGGCCTCTGTCTCCACGACTCTCCATCTACCGCTGGCAGCCGGCTATGATCGCCAGTATTTCGCACAGAGCGACCGGTTTGGTGCTGGTGCTGTTCGTGCCGCTCTACCTCTGGCTGCTGCACGGCATGACCGGCACTGCAGATCACTTCACCGATGTGACGCGCTGGCTGCATTCCGGTTTCGGCAAGTTTTCTCTGTGGCTGGTCGGCGTTTCGCTGGCGTATCACTTCTGCAATGGTATTCGTTTTCTCACTATTGACGCCGGCTGGGGCGAGAGCCGCGAGGCGATGCGTCGCAGCGCCCAGCTGGTGCTGGGGTTGACGGCGCTGGCGGCGCTGGTGCTGGCGGTGCTGTTGTGAGACTGTGGAAAAATCGGAACCTTCGGAAAGCGTCATGACGTCGTTCAAAGAGCCCGGCGCGGCGCATAGCGGCCTCTTCGAATGGTACTGGCAGCGTCTGTCGGCGGTGGTGCTGGCGTTGCTGTTGCCGTTGCCGTTTCTGCTGCTGGTGTCGGTCTATAGCGGCGGCGTTGACCAGCAGGGTCTGCTCGATCTGCTGGATCATTTTTTCTCCCGCCTGCTGCACACGCTGCTGATTGCTGCGCTAATGATCCACGCCTATATGGGGCTGAAGGTGATTATCGAGGATTATGTGCATGTTGCCGGCATGAGGGTGTGCCTGACCGGGGCCATGATGCTGGTGATGTCCGCTTTCAGTATCTGGTGGTTGGCCATGATCTGGGCCTGGGGAGGCTAGGTGGCATATCTTTCTACAGACAGGGTGGAGCACCATTTTCACGATGTGGTGATTATCGGTTCCGGCGGCGCAGGCATGCGCTGCGCCTTGCAGCTGGCCGACGCAGGTCACCGCGTGGCTGTGATCACCAAAGTGCTGCCGACGCGTTCGCATACGGTGGCGGCGCAGGGCGGCATCAATGCATCGCTGGGCAATGTGGTTTCCGATCACTGGTTGTGGCATATGTACGATACGGTCAAAGGCTCGGACTACCTCGGCGATCAGGATGCCATTGAATATATGTGCCGGGCGGCGCCGCTGGTGGTGAAGGAACTGGAGCATTTCGGCGTGCCATTCACCCGGCAGGCGGATGGACGTATTTACCAGCGCGCCTTTGGCGGTCAGATGCGCGAATTCGGCGAGGGCGGCCTGGCCAAGCGCGCCTGTGCGGTGGCGGATCGTACCGGCCACGCCATTTTGCATACCATGTACCAGCAAAATCTGCGCGCCGGCACTCATTTTTATCAGGAGTTTTTCGCCCTCGATCTGATCACCGATGAACACGGCTGTCAGGGCGTCATGGCCTGGGATATCGCCAAAGGCGAGTATCACCTGTTTCAGGCCAAGGCGGTGATTCTGGCCACCGGCGGGGCGGGACGCATCTTCAAGGTGACGACGAACGCCCATATCTGCACCGGCGATGGCGGCGCGCTGACGCTGGCGGCGGGTCTGCCGATGGAAGATCTGGAGTTTTTCCAGTTTCACCCGACCGGCATTGCCGATGTCGGCCCGCTGATCACCGAGGGGGTGCGCGGCGAGGGCGGCTACCTGCTGAATTCCGAAGGCGAGCGTTTTATGGAACGCTATGCGCCCACCGCCAGGGATCTGGCCAGTCGCGATGTGGTGTCGCGGGCCATTGCGCTGGAAGTGCGCGAAGGGCGCGGCTGCGGCCCGAACAGGGATTATGCGCTGCTCAAGCTTGATCATCTGGGGGCGGATCTGATTCTCTCCAAACTGCCCAATATTCATGAGCTGGCGCTGCGCTTTGCCGGCGTGGATTGCACCAAGGAACCGATTCCGGTGCAGCCGACGGCGCACTACACCATGGGCGGCATCCCCTCCAATCGCTTTGGCGAGGTGGTCTGCCGGCAGGGCGATGATCCGGAAGCGCCGTATCCGGGACTCTATGCCATTGGCGAGGCGGCCTGCACGTCGGTGCACGGAGCCAATCGGCTGGGTTGCAATTCGCTGCTGGAAATCATCGTCTTTGGCCGGGCTTGCGGCAATCAGGTGATGAAGCGGCTGAAGCAACATCGTTATCATCCGTCGTTGAACAGGGATTGCTGGCGGAAAGGGGTCGAGCGGGTGGAGTCGTGGCTGGGCCGGGGCGACGCAAGCCGGGGCGGCAATATTGCCGATATTCGCATCCGCATGCAGCGTATTATGCAGGAGCATTTCAGCGTTTACCGCACCGAGGCAGTGATGCGAGAAGGCGTGGAGCGGCTGGAGGCGCTGGCGGCGGAGCTGCCGCATGCGACGATTGCCGACGGCAACCGGATTTTTAATACGGAGCTGATCGAGGCGATGGAGCTGGAAAATCTGATGTCGCTGGCGCGCACGGCGGCGGCGGGCGCACTGGCGCGCACGGAAACACGCGGCGCCCATGCGCGCGATGATTTTCCGGAACGTGACGACAAGGCGTGGCTGAAGCATACGCTGGCCAGCATCAGGGATGGCGAGGTGCGGCTGGATTATAAACCGGTCAGAATGCAGCCGATGACGGTGGAGTCGTTTCCGCCGAAGAAGAGGGTGTACTAGTATGAACGGCCTCGG
>JALUYG010000122.1 GCA_027013105.1 Mariprofundus sp. | reverse complement strand
CAGTGGATCAGCGGGGCCGCGTGTCGTCGTCATGCGCACGGGTTGCGGGCAGAGTGCGATGCGATTGTGGTGGGCGCAGGCACGCTGAAACACGATAATCCATCGTTGACGGTGCGCGATGCGCCAGTGATGGGGAATACCCCGCTCAGGGTGGTGCTCTGCTTCGGAACGCCGCATTTCTTTCCATCGTGCAAGTTGTTGTCGGATGAAGCGCCAACGCGTTTTTATGTGCGCAGCCTGAACGATGACGCCGAGCGCTGGCGTGATGCCGGCGTGCAGGTGGTGCAGATGTCGGGCCTGCCCGCCATGCTTCAGCATCTGACCGACGACGGATACCTGCAAATCCTGCTGGAAGGCGGCGGGGCGCTGCACACCTCGTTTCTGGAGGCGGGCTTCAGCAATGAACTGGTGCTTTATCAGGCTCCGATCCTGATCGGCGGACGCGATGCTGTCAGCCTGCTGGGCGGCGCCGGCGCACAACAAGTGGACCGGGCCATGCGGTTGGAGCGTGTGGAGCGCCTGGCAATGGGCGGTGATCAGATGATTCGCGGCAGGATTGTCTATCCCGAGCGGATTTAACATGAAACAAACAACGCGCTTGCATGGACTTTTTTCACCCCGTGATCATGTTTCAATCACAGGGTGAAAAAAGTCCATGCGCGTTAAGCTGAATCTGGCGGGTTCGGGCCCGCCGAGCCTGCAGCGCTGGCCGCTGTTGGCCCCTGTGTTTGCGATATTGGCCGGATTGATGCTGGCGCGCACCGATGTTGTCGATATCGATACGGCCGTCGCTCTGCTGCCGGTTGCAGTGGTGGCGCTGCTTGTTTTTCGGCAACGCCTGCCAGCGCTGCTGCTGGTTGTCGCCGTCCTGTGGGGCGTGGCCGATCTGTGGTGGGATGCGCACCAGCTCGATGTGGACGCCAGCTGGCTGGGTCGCGATGTGGAAATCAGTGCGGATGTTGAGCATATCGATCGATTTTCCGGCTACCGTCGCTTCCGGCTGAATCATATTCGCCGTTCGGATGGCGCCCGTTTGCCGGGCAAGGCGCTGCTCTACCAGCATCAGGCATCGCAACAGCCTGCCGGCGAGGGTGATGGCCATATTCTGGCCGGGCAGCGTATCCGGTTGCAGGCGCGCTGGCGGTTGCCGCGCAATTTTCATAATCCCGGCAGCTTCGATTATCGTGGCTGGTGTTTCGATCATCATATCGTCCTGATCGGCGGCATGAAAGGAAAACCGACAATCGTTCGGGCCGCCACTCCATGGCTGCAACAACAGCGTATGAAAGTGCGCGCTGTCATTCATCGTGTTGATAAGCCCTATAAGACCTATACGACCTATAAGGCTTATAAAGTCAATTCCCTCGACCATGACGCAGCCGCTATCCTGCAGGCCCTGCTGCTGGGCGAGCGTTCACAAATCTCACCCCGCGTGAACGCACTGTTTTCAGCCACAGGAACGGCGCATCTGCTGGCTATCTCAGGCATGCATGTCGGCATGGCGGCAGGCTGGGCGCTGATGCTCATCTGGCTGATTCTGACCCGGCGGGAGGCGTGGATGGTGCGCCTGCCGGTGCGCAATATATCGATCATCTGCGGTTTTCTGGCTGCCGCCGCCTATGCCGCCCTGGCCGACTGGCCGCTGCCGGCTGTTCGGGCCGCGATGATGTTGGCAGCGGCGGCGCTGGCGTGGTCTCTGTCGGCGCGCAGCGAGCCGATCAATACGCTGCTGGCGGCGTTGGGACTCATCCTGCTGTTCGATCCGACCGCTATCGCATCACTGTCGTTGTGGCTCTCGTTTGTGGCGACGGCGGCGTTGTTGTTGTGGGCAGGGCGCAGAGAACCACTGTTGGCGACGGGGCAGCGCAGTGAATCGACGCGATTGAGCCAAAAAGTGACCCGTGCAGTTCGGACGATGTTGTGGGTTTCACTGCTGGCGACGTTGGCGACGCTGCCGCTGATCGTGGCGACATTCGGACGCATTCCCACTTACAGTCTGCCGGCCAATATGGTGATGGCGCCGTTGTACGCTCTGGTTGTGATGCCGCTCGGCTTGCTGGCTGAACTGTCGGCGCTGCTAGGACTGGATCATGTGGCGCTGTTGTTGATGCATCTGGCTGCTGCTGGCGTGACGGTCGGTCTGCAGATGTTGCAGTGGATTTTCGCGCTGCCGGCCGGCCGGTTGTGGGCGAGTTATCCTGCTTTATGGATGCAGGCAGGGTATCTGTTTGGCATGGCCGGGGCAGCTCTGTTGTGGTGGTGCGGCCATCGAGGCGGAGCGATGCTCTCTGCACTGCTGGTGGCGGCGGCATGGCTGGCGCTGGTGTTGCATGAAACGGATATCCAACAACCGCAATGGATCGCCTGGGATGTGGGGCAGGGGGCGGCTTCCACTTTGCTGTTGCCGGGTAATCGGGTGCTGGCGGTGGATGCGCCGGGGCGGCAGGGCAGCCGCTTTAATGGCGGCACCAGCGAAGCAGCCGGATTGCGCCGGATTGGAATCACGCATCTGGATGTGCTGGCGATTTCACACGCCCAGTCCGATCACCTGGGCGGCGCGCTGTCGCTGATGCAACACATGAACAGTGTCGGCGAATTATGGTTGCCGGACACGCCTGCCACGCGCATGGATGGGCGCGTGAAGGCGTTGGTGCGTTATGCGCAGTTGCATGGTGCAACCACTCGATGGCTGGCGCAAGGCGACCGTGTGGCAATGCCCCGTGATGCCGGTACCAATATCTCCGTACTATGGCCGCCGCGCGGCTTGAATCCGGCCAATGCCAACAATGCATCACTGGTGCTTGCCGCCCGGCTGAGCAATGGGATTCGCATGCTGTGGCCGGGCGATATTGAGGCGGAGGCGGAAAAGCAACTGCTGGCCGCAGGCGTCGGCAAAACAGATGTGATGCTGATGCCGCATCACGGCAGCAACACCTCCAGCACTCCGGCGCTGGTTGAGGCGCTGCATCCGCAGATTGCCATTGCGCAGACAGGCTTTGCCAACCGTTATCATTTTCCGAAACCGGCTGTGCTGCAGCGCTACGGCCGGATCGGCGCAACTGTCTGCAATACGGCGGCGGGCGCATGCATGGTGCGCTGGCCCCAAGGCGGCGGAGTCGCCCGCGTTGAGAACTGGCGGTCGCATCAGCGCTTACGACGTGAGCTGGCTTCATCGCTGATAAAAAAATCCTGCACTGAAGGTTTCAACCCGGGCTGATCCGCGTTATCCGCGTTTATCTGCGGCTCGCTGTTGGCCGGTTGTGATTTTCAGTAGATCATGTGAATCGCTGCATGACTTTTAGCCTCGACACACCATAATTGCGGCCTTGATCGGCGAGGTTAGGGCCAGCCTGGGCTAATGGCGTGTTCCTGCATCGGACATGGAGGCATCAGTGTTACTATTTATCCAACAGGGCGGCAGTGTGATGTATATTCTGCTGGGCATTTCGGTGCTGTCGCTCACCATTATTTTCGAGCGCGCCTGGAGTTTGCGCCGTTCGGTGGTGATTCCGCTGAAAACCGTGCAACAGATCGAGCAGTATGTGCGTGATGGCGATGTCAAACAGGCCATGCAGATCTGCCAGACGCATAATACAGCCATGAGCCGGATTCTGTGGGTGGCGCTGGCCAATCGCGGCGTACGCCGCTCGGTGATGAAAGAGATTCTGGAGGAGTCGGGCCGGCAGGAGGTGGCTCATCTCGATCGCTTTATCGGCGTGCTCGGGGTGATTGCCGCCATTGCGCCGCTGCTCGGCCTGCTCGGCACGGTGATCGGCATGATTGAAGTATTCCAACAGATTTCCGAGGTCGGCGTCGGTCATGCGGATGTGTTGGCGGGCGGCATTTCCAAGGCATTGAATACTACCGCCTTCGGTCTGGTGGTGGCGATCCCGTCGATTGTGGCCTACCGCTTTTATGAGGCCAGGGTGGATCGTTTCGTGGTGGAAATCGAACAGCATGCGCTGCGCTTTGTCGAACTGCTGAAAGGGGAACGTGCGTGAACCTGCGCCGGAAAAAACGCATGGACTATATGGTGGATATTACGCCGCTGGTCGATGTGGTCTTCCTGATGCTGATTTTTTTCATGGTCTCTACCACCTTCAGCGTCTCATCGAGCCTCAAGCTCGACTTGCCCTCCAGCCATGCCAAAACCCAGCCGAAAGAGGATAAGCAGGTGACCATCAGCATCAACGCCAACGGTTCGTTGTATGTACAGGATGAGCTGGTTTCCGATGCCGATCTGCGCAAGCGGATTCTGAATGTGTCGAAAGGGAACCCGAACGTGCGGGTGGTGTTGCGCGCCGACGCCGAAACGCGCCACAAGCGGGTGGTCTATGTGCTCGACACACTGCGAGGGCTGAAAATGAGCAAGGTGGGTATCGCCACCGTGGCGCCGGAGGAGGCGCGCTGATGCGGATTGTACAGAAATTCGGCGGCACCTCGGTGGGGTCGCTGGAACGCATTCGCCATACTGCCGGTCTGGTGCAGGCTGAACTGGAGCGCGGTAATCAGGTGGCTGTGGTGGTGTCGGCCATGAGCGGCGAAACCAACCGCCTGACGGCCCTGGCGCATGAGTTGTGCGCCCGGCCGGCGGCGCGCGAACTCGATGCGCTGGTGGCGACCGGGGAACAGGTCAGCGCCGCACTGCTGGCCATCGAATTGCAGCAGCGCGGCATCGCCGCCTACTCCCATAGCGGCGGTCAGGCCGGTTTTGTCACTGATAGCAGGCATGTGCGGGCGCGGATCAAGAATGTGGATGGAAGCCATCTGCTGGCCCATCTGGAAGCCGGAGAAGTGCCCGTGGTGACCGGTTTTCAGGGCGTTGATGAACGCGGCAATATCACCACGCTGGGGCGCGGCGGCTCCGATACGTCGGCGGTGGCGCTGGCCATCGCGGTTGAAGCAGATATGTGCGATATCTATACCGATGTGGACGGCATCTATACGACCGATCCGCGTATAGTCCCCAGGGCGCGCAAGATCGAACGCATCGCCTATGAAGAGATGCTGGAATTCGCCTCGCTGGGGGCGAAGGTGTTGCAGACCCGCTCGGTGGAACTGGCCATGCGCTATAATATGCCGCTGCATCTGCGCTCCAGTTTCGAGCCGGTGGCCGGCACCATGGTGGTGCAAGAGGATGATGTACAAGAGGATGATAGCATGGAACGAGCAACCATTTCCGGCGTGGCCTATAATCGCGATGAGGCAAAAATCACCATCATGGGGATTCCCGATCAGCCGGGCATTGCTGCGAAAGTGTTCGGGCCGGTGGCCGAGGCGGGCATCAATGTCGATGTGATTGTGCAGAATGTGTCGGAGCAGGGCTATACCGATATCACTTTCACGGTGCCGACCGGCGATTACCGGCAGACCATGGAGATCATGCGCCGCCTCTGCGAGCAGATGCATGGGCGCAACGTCAAGGGCGATGACAGCATCGCCAAGGTCTCGGTGATCGGCGTGGGCATGCGTTCACATGCCGGCGTGGCCAAGGATATGTTTGATATTCTGGCTCAGGAGGGGGTCAATATCCAGATGATCACCACCAGTGAAATCAAAATCACTGTGGTGATTGAAGAGAAGTATGTCGAACTGGCCGTGCGCACGCTACATAGCGCCTTTGGTCTGGATTCGGAATAACTTAACTCTTTCTTGCTTTTTCCGATATAGTGGTCTATTAAAGGTATCAAAGAGGAGATACCATGTTAATTCTGACAAGAAAGAAGGGCGAGGCCATTGCCATCGGAGACAATATCCAGATTCAGGTGCTGAATGTGAAGGGGGGGCAGGTGCGTATCGGTATCGATGCGCCTCGCGAGGTCAAGGTCAACCGTGAAGAGCGGATGCAGCCGGCTAGCGAACAGCATAAGGGGCTATCCTGAGTCGGCGCCGAATCACGAAACAGATAGAATATTTCGGGATTTTCATTACTTCATCGAATTTACTTCCTTCTATTTACCGTTGACATAATAATGATAATGGTTATCATTACGCTATATGCAGAGACTGACTGTACAGCGGCAGGCGATTCTTGATCTGATCAATGCCTCCAATCGGCACTGGGATGCTGATGAAGTGGCTCGGGCGCTGGTGGATGCCGGAGCGTCCATCGGTATAGCTACCGTCTATCGCGGTCTGGCGGCGCTGGAGTCGCTCGGCCTGATCGATTCGATCCAGTTGGCCGATAAGAAGCGTTATGAGCGGGCCGATAAGGCCCATCATGATCACATGATCTGCACCGGTTGTGGCCATATCGAAGAGTTTTCACACGAGACAATTGAGGTGTTGCAGCAGCAAATTGCTGCCGAAAAAGCGTTCAGGCTGACCGGCCACCAGTTGGTGATGTTCGGTTTATGCCGTGATTGCGCAGAGGAGTTGGACAGATGATTTCATCCATGGTGATTGTGTTTCGGGAAATGCTGGAAATGGTGCTGGTGATCGGCGTGTTGCTGGCGGCGACGCGCGGACTGGCCGGCTCGCGATTGTGGATCGGCCTTGGCGTATTGGTCGGTTTACTGGGAGCGGCGTTTCTGGGCGTGTTTATGGAGCAGATGGAGGCCTCGTTTGATGGCGATGGCGAGTTCATTTTCAATGCTGTCGTACTGCTGCTGGCCTCGGTGCTGATCGCCTGGACGGTTTTCTGGATGAGCAAGCATGGGCGCATCATGAGTCAGCGCATGAAACAGGTGGGCGGTTCGGTCAAGGCGGGTGATCTGCCCTTCACGGCGCTGGCTATTGTCTCTCTCTCCGCAGTGATGCGAGAGGGCTCCGAGGCGGCATTCTTTCTGTTCGGCGCAGCTCAGGGAGTCGCGGAAGATGGCTGGAGTATGTTGATTGGCGGCCTGCTGGGCGCCGGCGTTGCGCTTGCCGCCGGCTCGCTGCTCTATCTGGGGCTGGTTCGGATTCCGCTGAAGCGTCTGTTCAGCGTGGTCGGTTGGCTGTTGATGCTGCTGGCGGCGGGCATGGCCTCACAGGCGGCGTCGAATCTGGTGATGATCGGCTGGTTGCCGCCGCTGGTTGACCCGTTGTGGAACAGTTCGGCGCTGTTGTCCGCCGACAGTGCTCTGGGTGAGTTGCTGCATGTGCTGGTGGGATATGATGATCACCCCAGCGCTCTGCAGGTGATTGTGTATGCGGCGTCATTGGCATCGATGGCGGTATGCTATTATCGTCTGCAATCGCCGCCGCTTGGCAGATCGTCGGATACGGCTGCCGCCTGAATCAGCTCAATGGTGTTGCCGTCGGGGTCGCGGCAGAACAGGGCGGTGCGGCCGGATTGACTCATGCTGTAGCTGATGCGCGCCGTATCGAGTCGCTGCCGAATGGCGTCGAATGCATCTGTATGCAGCGCCACATGGTTGTCGCGACCGCCGTGCGCCGGTTTTTTACTGTCGGCGTACGGATTATGCAGTAACATCAGGTGAATTTGCTGCCCCGCCGCCAATCCGTACCAGATACCCTCAAATGCGAGTTCCGGGCGCGCCGTGCGAGAGAGCCCCAATATGCCTTCGTAAAATTGCGCAGCGCGATTCAGGTCGGTGACGATCAGGCCGATATGGGCAATATTCATTACTGCCTCCACAACCATGCCGCACCGCGAACACCGGATGAATCGCCATGCAACGTATTTTCGGCCTGGCGGATCATATCGGCGACCAGGGCAATGGTGGCGTCATAATCGCCGGCCGGCGTGGCGCGACGAAAACGCATGCGTTGCCCGCCGGCCGCATCCAGCGCAATCAACTCGGTTTTTGTGCCGCCCAGATCAATGCCGATTTTCATGGCGTGATACTACCCCGGAGTATTCATCGCAGAAAAGAAAATGATCATGAGTCGTTTCGGAGATGTCGGGGAGATGCCGGGTCGGGGCATTGTTCTACTACCTCAATGAATCTCGTCTCGCTATGCTTGCGCCATGCGATATTCCAACTGTTTTATTCCGACCCTTCGAGATGTTCCGGCTGACGCCGAGGTGATTTCTCATCAACTGCTGTTGCGCGCTGGCTATATCCGCCGGGTGACTTCCGGCGTCTACGACTATTTACCGCTGGCGCTGCGTGTGTTGCGCAAGATTGAGGCGGTGATCCGCGAGGAGATGAATCGGGCCGGCGCACAGGAGTTGCTGATGCCGATGGTGCAGCCCGGCGAGCTGTGGGAGAAATCGGAGCGCATGGAGAAATACGGCCCGGAGCTGCTGCGCTTTACCGATCGGCATAGCCATGAATCGTGCCTCGGCCCGACCCACGAAGAGGTGATCTGCGATCTGGTGGCGCGTGAACTGCGTTCGTATAAACAGTTGCCGATGAACCTGTATCAGATTCAGAGCAAATTTCGTGACGAGATTCGCCCCCGCTTCGGGCTGATGCGCGGGCGCGAATTTATCATGAAAGATGCCTACTCCTTCCATGCCGATGCCGACTGTCTGGCGGCAGAGTACGACAAGATGTTTGCAACCTATCAGCGCATTTTCACCCGTTTCGGTCTGAAATTCCGTCCGGTGGAAGCCGATACCGGCTCGATTGGCGGCAGCGATTCGCATGAATTTCATGTGCTGGCCGATTCGGGCGAGGATCTGATTGCGCACTGCGCTGACTGTGATTATGCCGCCAATGTGGAGAAGGCGATCTCTGTGCGCCCCTGCATCTCTGCTACGCCTGCGGCGCTGAGCGTGGTCGAAACGCCCGGTGTGAGCAGTGTTGAAGATGTGGCCGGTTTTCTGTCGGTGGATATCGGCCAGTTGGTGAAAACACTGATCTACCGCATTCAGGGCGGCGCGCAGGATGGCGCGATTGTGGCGGCTTGCGTGGCTGGCGATGATCAGCTGCAGGAGATTAAGCTGGCTCATGTGGCGGGGGCCGATAGTGTTGAAATGGCCACAGACGACGATATTGCATCCATCGGCGGCGTCACCGGCTTTGTCGGTCCACAGCAACTGTCGGTGCGGGTGTTGGTGGACAATCGTCTGCACGGGGCGACAGGCTTGATTGCGGGCGCCAACCGGCGCGACGCCCATGTCGCCGGGCTCGATTTCGGGCGCGATGTGCCGGAGGCGGAATTTGTCGATCTGCGCGAAACCCGCGCCGGCGATCGTTGCAGCCGTTGCGGCGGTGAGATGCAACTCTCGCGCGGCATTGAGGTGGGGCAGGTGTTTGCGCTGGGCAAGCGTTACACCGAGCCGATGGAGGTGCTGTTTCAGGATCGGCAGGGCAAACGTAGCGTGGCGACGATGGGCTGTTACGGCATTGGCGTGTCGCGCCTGATGGCGGCGATTGTCGAGCAGTGCAATGATGAGGCCGGCATCAGCTGGCCGCTGGCGCTGGCGCCGTTTCAGGTTGGCCTGATCAGCATGGGCAGATCGGATGCGGTGCGGCAAACATCGGAAGCCATCTACCGGCAGTTTCTGGAGGCCGGTATTGATGTGCTGTGGGATGAACGCAATGAACGGCCCGGCGTCAAGTTCAAGGATTTCGAGTTGATCGGTCTGCCGTTTCAGGTGGTGGTGGGTGATCGCGGTCTGAAAGAGGGCGCGGTGGAGATCGGCTGGCGGCAGCAGTCGCGCAGTTCTGTGCCTGTGGCCGATGTCGTCCGGGTCGCACTCTCCGAACTTGAGCAGGCGAGATCTTCGGAGGCGGTCAACTGAACGCCGAAGAGCTGAGACGCCGACTGGGCGATAAATCACCCAAGGCCATTCTGGCCGGGGTGATGGTGGCGGGCTTTTTGCTGAGTGTTCCATTCTGGCTGAACAGCAATACGGAAGACCGGCAGCATATGGCGCAAACGGCAGTTAAACAGATTGTCGAAAAGAGCGTTGGTCTGCTGGATATTGCGCCGAAAGAGAAAGCGCAGATGCGTCAGATGCTGCAACCGGCCGCCGAGCCGGTCGGGCAGACCGATTTTGAGCAGGAGGTATGGGTTAAGGACATCGTCTCGACCATTCGCCCGTGGGTGGCGGATATCGATGAGGCGAAGACGATCGCCCGCTGGGTGTATGTCTACAGCAAAAAGCAGAAGCTCTCTCCCGAACTGATTCTGGGGGTGATTGCGGTGGAATCCCAGTTTGACCACTTTGCGGTCAGCAATGTCGGCGCCGTCGGGCTGATGCAGGTGATGCCGTTCTGGAAAAAGGAGCTGGGCAAGCCGGATGATAATCTGCTCAGTATTGAAACAAACGTGCGCTACGGCTGCGCCATAATTCGCCACTATCTGGATCGCTACAAAACAGTGGAGCGCGCCCTTGCCGCCTACAACGGCTCGGTTGGCAGCAAGCGCTACCCCAGAAAGGTGTTCGCCAAAATGAAAAAATTCAAAGCCATCAACAGCGGCGTCTGAGTCGTTACACCAAAAATATCAGCTGCCACGTCCTCATTGCGCAAGCCCTTGATTCCCTTTGCGAAACGGGAAAAAGGTGTCAGGAACCTTTTTTAGCTCAACACTTTTCACCCTGCATGCAGGTTCAACCGGGAGCGGGCATGGCTACCAGCGGACAGGCGTCTGGCCGTGCGCTGTCAGCCAGGCATTGGCTTTGGAGAAATGGCGGCAGCCGAGAAAGCCCTTGCGGGCTGAGAATGGCGAGGGGTGTGTGGTTTGCAGCACAAGGTGACGATTCGGGTCCACTCTTGTTCCCTTCTGCTGAGCATATTTCCCCCACAACATAAATACGAGGTTCTCCCGATGGCGGTTCAGCTGCGCAATGATGCAGTCGGTGAATTGCTCCCAGCCCCGTTGTTGGTGCGAGCCGGGCTTTCCCGCTTCGACTGTCAGGACGGCGTTTAGTAACAGCACGCCCTGATCGGCCCAATGCGTCAGGCATCCGTGCTTCGGCATGGTGAAATCAATGGCTGGATCGGCTGCCAGCTCTTTGTAGATGTTGCGTAACGATGGCGGGATTTTTTCTCCAGCCGGCACGGAAAAACTTAAACCGTGCGCCTGACCGAGGCCGTGGTAGGGGTCTTGTCCAATTATCACCGCCTTCACCTTGTCGAAATCGGTCGCCTGCAGGGCGGCGAACCAGTGGTCTCTGGCCGGGTAGATGCTTTGAGCGTCTTGCGTGTCCAGAAAAACAAACAGGTCGCGCATGTAATCCTTGTTGAACTCATCGGCCAGCCAGGGATCCCATGAGGCGGAGATATGCACGCTTACAACCCTTCAGTCTGTTGTAACTGACTGGCCAGCGCGCGCAACGCGCGGCCGCGATGCGACACCGAAGCCTTTTCCTCGGGCGTGCACGCGGCGAAAACCTTTCCCAGCTCCGGACAGTAAAACAGCGGATCATAACCGAAACCGGCGCTACCGGAGGCATGTTCAAGGATTTCTCCCACGACCCGCCCGTCAGCGGTGAACGAGCCAGCATGATCCGGAAATGCCAGATGAACGGCGCAGAAAAAATGCGCCGTGCGATCGGCGCAGCCGGTCAGTTCAGTCAGTAGTTTGCGGTTATTATCGGCGTCGCTGGCATCGGGGCCGGCGAAGCGGGCCGAATAGACGCCCGGTGCGCCATGCAGCGCATCGACGCAGAGGCCGGAGTCATCGGCCAGCGCAGGCAAGCCGTTGGCGGCGGCGAAGGCTTCCGCTTTTTTTTGCGCGTTGCCGGCAAATGTGGGCGCATCTTCAACGACATCGACAAACAGCGTGTCATCCGGCGCGATCAGTTCGATCCCGAGTGCGCCGAGAATGGCGGCAATCTCGGTGCGTTTTTTCAGATTATTGCTGGCCACGACCAACTGCATATCGCTCTCCTGTTTGCATTGTGATTGCATGGGGCACAACCGGATCACCAATTGACGCAAGCAGCCGGGCTACTGCGGTTGAAGGTGCGGCAGTGGGAAATCGGCTGCGATTAAGCCGCTGCGATGGCCCGGTTCTGAATCTTGGCCAGGTCGGCGATGCCTTTATCGGCCAGATTTTTCAGTTGCATGAACTGATCCCAGCTTAACGGCTTCTCTTCCGCCGTGGCCTGCACTTCCACCACGCCGCCATCCGGCGTCATGACAAAATTGGCGTCCATTTCCGCTTGTGAATCTTCGGAATATTGCAAATCCAGTAATCCTTTGCCGGCCACAAAACCGCAACTCACCGCAGCGATTTGACCGGTAACGGGGTCGTTTTCGAGCGTGCCATCGGCCAGTAGCGTGTTCACGGCGATGCGCAGCGCCACCCATGAGCCGGTGATGGCGGCGGTGCGGGTTCCGCCATCGGCTTGCAGGACATCGCAATCCAGACTGATCGAACGCGGCCCCAGCGCTTCCAGATCAACCACGGCGCGTAAGCTGCGGCCAATCAGGCGTTGAATCTCGACGGTGCGTCCACCCTGCTTGCCGCGCGCGGCCTCGCGCCCGCCACGCGTATGGGTGGCGCGCGGCAACATGCCGTATTCGGCGGTGACCCAGCCTTTGTCGGTATGGCGCAGAAACGGCGGTTGCCTATCCTCGACGCTGGCCGTACACAATACCCGCGTATGGCCAAATGAGATCAGCGCCGAACCTTCAGCATAGCGGTTGAATGTGGTGTCAATTTGAATGGGGCGGAGTTCATCCGCCTGTCGGTCTTCTCGCATCTGTTATCCTTGGAGGTGCGACTTCAGTCGCGCATTTGCACAAGATATTGGCGTGACTGAAGTCGCACTTCCCGCGTTCAATGTATTAGTGGTTTTCTTGTAACCAGGCTTTGAGTTGGGCTGCGCTTTTGCCGCCGGCAGAGAGCCGCCCATCGCCGGCAATCAGCGTCGGCGTGCCGGTGATGCCGAGCTTTTTACCAAGTTTGGCAATGTCTTCAATCGGCGTATGGCAGCTTCCGGCCTTAGGGTCGGCATTGTTGAGCATAATATCCACCATGGTCTTATGGCGATCTTTGCTGCACCAGATGGCCGTTGACCAGCCTTTGGCATGTTTATGGAAACTGAGCGGGAACAGAAAACTGTACACCTTGACGCCTTTCAGGTTGGCCAGTTCGTGTTCAAACTTGCGGCAGTAGGGGCACTCAGGATCGGTGAAAACAGCCAGTTTCAGCTTGCCATGCGGATCGCCGGAGACCACGGCCTTGTCCAGCGGCAGTACGCTCCAGTCCACTTTGTTGATCACCTCCAGGCGCGCTTTGGTTAAATCCTTTCTGGCCACGCTGTCGATGAGGTGCCCGCCAAGCAGGAAATGGCTGCCATCGGCATCGGAATAGAAAATGTTTCTACCGCTTTGCACTTCATACAGCCCGGCTATGGGCGATGGCCTGACCGCAGTGATATTGGCGCCGCGCAATATATTGGCCGCATGGCTGCGGATCGAAGAGATATTGGCGCCTTTTGTTTCGGTATTGGCGGCGCCATGGTGGTCATCATGGGCAAATACGGTTGTGGACAGCAGCATAGAAAAAATCAGCAGTAATGAGCGCATGGCGCCTCCCGGGTCGTTGATGAATTTTGCGTATAGTGCTGATTTTCGGGGCTGCTGTGAAGAGGGAGAAGTTACCAGCATGGGGGGTAAAAGTCGAAACTGGCTGTTGGCGCAATATCTTTTCGGCTAAGTGCTTGGCCTTACTGCTTGAGGAATCCCAATACCGTATCTGAAAACTCTTTCTGATCCCAGGGCAGGGCGCCAATTTGCCGGGCGGCGATGTCGCCATCGGCTGCGACAACCAGGGTGGTCGGCAGTCCGCGTGCACCCATGGACATGGCCTGGGCCTGATCGGTGAGTTGGGCAGGCAGGTCGAAGTGGTTGCTGTTCAGAAATTTCTGCGCATCTGCCATGCTATCGTCCAGTGACACAGGGATAATGGTGACATCCGGGTGCTGCTTGAGCCAGCGTGTCAGTAGCGGCATTTCATGGCGACACGGGCCGCACCATGAGGCCCAGAAATGCACCAATACGGCTTTGCCCTGATATTCTTTCAGCGAATGCATGGCGCCGTTCTGGTCGATCCACTGCAATTCTGCCGCCTGGGCTGCGCTGGCCTGCATCGCCAGCCATACAAACAGCATGATGGCGACTATTTTTGCCCAGCCGTGGGCTGTCCGGTGGCTGCTGTGTTGTGTCATGTATTTCTCCCGATTTTTCGCGCTTGGTCGTTGTTGAGAGCAAAACCTTGCGCGAAAAATGATACCGGGAATTTAACGCGCAAGGCGGAGTTTGCAAACTGATGGCAATTTACAGTGCGTTTCGGCGCTAATGTTTCTACACTTCGGCGGCGGAGTGGCCCGGATGGTCGCGGCGGGGGCGTGCGCCGCCCGTCGAGGAAAGTCCGGGCTGCATAGAGCGGAACGCCGGATAACGTCCGGCGGGGGCGACCCCGGGACAGTGCCACAGAAAACAGACCGCCTGTGATCTTGGATGACAGGTAAGGGTGAAACGGTGCGGTAAGAGCGCACCGCCCCGGCTGGTAACAGGCGGGGGCACGGTAAACCCCGTTCGCAGCAAGGCCAAATAGGGAAGCGCCAAGCGTGGCTCGCGTTTGCTTTCGGGTAGGCTGCTCGAGCCTGTCGGCAACGGCAGGCCCAGATGAATGACCATCCACCTGCCGCTGGCAGGGGACAGAACCCGGCTTACAGGGCCACTCCGTATTTCATCATGGTCTGCTTGCCGCTAGCGTTGTCGCCGGGCGGATCATAAAACGGGATTTTGAGG
The DNA here is from genome assembly GCA_027013105.1 of Mariprofundus sp. Taxonomy (GTDB): domain Bacteria; phylum Pseudomonadota; class Zetaproteobacteria; order Mariprofundales; family Mariprofundaceae; genus Mariprofundus. The sequence goes on along the minus strand of JALUYG010000122.1, from coordinate 1,301 downwards.
CGCGTGGCTTGTTGGGTGCTTACGGGCCGGAGGTTAAAAACAGATATGAGTCTGAGCTTTTCGGATGCTGCGAAGGCCAAACAACTAAGAGAGTATTTCGGCCGTTACGGACGCATCTACATTGTGGTGGACGCCACGCGGGAAGAGGTGATCGTGCCGGAAAGTCTGCGTGGCGATCCGGCTCTCAGGCTGGTGCTGAATGTGCGTATGCCACAGCAGATTCGCATCGGCGACGACAGGCTGGAGTCCGATTTCTCTTTTTCCGGCCAGGTGTTTCCGTGCCGCATTCCCATGCATACCATCTGGGCCGCCTATCTGCCCGAAGGCGATCTTGAACAGGGCATCATCTGGGACGACAGCGTGCCGGAGATGATCAAGGCGATTGTCCAGGCGGTGCGCAGCAATATGTCGGATGAGGCGGCTCAGGCGCTGCATGATGATCAGCCTGCCGAAGAGGCGGCGCATGCGGTTGAAAAAAGCGAGCCGTCGCCAAACGCCGGGATTACGGTGATTAATGGCGGCGGCGCAGATCGAAAGGAAAAGAGCGATACGCCGCGCAAGGCCAGTCATCTGCGAGTGGTCAAATGAGCATCGTTCATCGCCTGTTCCATTGCGGCGTGTTGGCGCTGCTGCTGTTGCCGGCGTTTGCCTATGCAGCGCCGGATGCGCGTATGCAGGTGGATGTGGCGGCGGAAGCTGAGGGCGTCGATGTCAACTGGCTGCATGCCAATATCCGCAAGGCGGCGGATATGGCGCTGCCGCAACTGTGGGGCAGAATCATTCCGCAGCATGCCATCAAGCAGATTCCGGCTGGCGTGAAAGCGGTGCGTTTCCTGCAAAAAGCAGTGCCGACTGCGCAGGGCGTGCGCATCCTGTTCAATGAAAAACGGGTGCTGCGCTATCTGCAGCAACACAATATCCCCTACTATGCGGAACAGTCTGCCGCTCAAACAGTGGATGGCGCGCAGATGTCCAGTGCCTCTGCCTCCGCGCCGATTGCTGCGCCTGGCGGTCAGCCTCCGGCTGGCACTTCGGATGGATTATTGCCGTCGGCGCATGCGCCGCTGCTCACCGGCGTGTTAACGCTGCAGCGTCGGGCGTCGCTGCCCGAGCAGGCGCTGTTTGAAGAGGATTTGGCCCGCGACCCCCATGTTGTCAGCCTGACACTGCGGCTGGTCAACAGAAATCAGCAGCAGTATCGTCTGCAAATGAAAGGGCCGGATGATCAGTGGCTGCAGCGCTGGTTTCAGCGCCGGGGGATGCTGCTGACGGCATCTGTGGATGGTTGGGTGGTTCAGCAA
>JALUYG010000121.1 GCA_027013105.1 Mariprofundus sp. | reverse complement strand
ACTCCGGCCATCATTGTTCCAGTTCTATCCCCCAACCCTGTCGAAACGCGGCACAAACATGGCATCACCGTAGGAGTAGAAACGATAACCCTGTTTTTTTGCATGCTCATAGGCGGCGAGCACCCGCTCACGCCCGGCCAGCGCCGACACCAGCATAATCAGCGTGGATTTCGGCAGATGAAAATTGGTCAGCAAGGCATCGACCATGCGAAACTGATACCCCGGAGTGATAAAGATGGAGGTTCTGCTCGCACCGGCCTGCAATATGCCGCCCTGACCAGCGGCTTCCAGCGTGCGTAAACTGGTGGTGCCGACTGCAACCACACGCCGTCCTTCAGATTTTGCCCGATTGACCAGTTGCGCCGTTGCATCCGGCACGACATAGGCCTCTTCATGCATAATATGTTCGTTCAAATTTTCCACCTGCACCGGCTGAAAGGTGCCGGGGCCGACATGCAGGGTGACATGCGCAAAGCTTGCACCGGCCTCCTGCATGGCCGCCATCAACTCAGCGGTCAGATGCAGGCCGGCCGTCGGCGCAGCCACAGCACCGGCATGGCGGGCAAACACGGTTTGATAGCGCGCTTTATCCGCCTCGCTGTCCGGCCGGTTGATATAGGGCGGCAGCGGCATATGACCGACCGCTTCAATCGCGGCAGGCACATCATCAGCGATCAGGCGTACTTCAATATGCTTGCCATCACGACTTAACACCCGGGCAGAAAATGTATCGGAAAAGATAATTTCGGTTCCCGGCTTGAGTGGCTTATTGGCCCTGCCCCAGGCATGCCAGACATGCGCTTCGCCGGCCGGCTCCAGCAGCAGCACCTCGACTTTGCCGCCACTGGCTTTTCGCCCCATCAAACGCGCCGGTATCACTTTGGTATCATTGATCACCCAAACGTCGCCGGGCTGCACCAACGTCGGCAAATCACGGATGATGGCATCGGCAATCTCTCCATCCGACCGGGACAGACAGAGTAGCCGGGAAGCATCCCGCTCTGGCAGCGGCTGACTGGCAATCAGTGGCTCGGGCAGGTCGAAATCAAAATCGCTGACTAACATAGGCCGCACTTTATCGGGAACATGCATCGGCGTCTTTATTTCAAGAAACGGATGGCTGGCACAGGCTGGACTGATTGCGACAGCACAGATAAAGTGTTGGCGAGCATGACGGAGGCTTGCTGCATTCGTGGCTGCGCCTCCTGCTGTGGAGGGAACATGCCAAAACAGTATATCATTGAACACTGGTTGCTTAAACATACCAGGTTGAATGATCAATCACTTGCAGACACGCAACTCGGGCAAGCCTATGCGCGTCTGGCTTTTGCCAGCGCGGGCCTGTTATATCTGATGGTGCATGCAAACAGTTTTTCCTCCTATAAAACAGCATTCCTGACCGCCGCATCGATTTATTTCCTGATTAACCTGTTCTCCATTCCGCTGATACGGCGATCGCCGATCTCGGTATGGCGCTGCCTGCTTTTCCCTGTTTTCGATATTGGCGTTGTCAGTTTCGGCATGCTCATTGATGGCGGCCAGAGCAGCGGCATCTTTTTTGTCTATCTGGTGATTATCCTGGGGAACGGCTTCCGTTTCGGCAACGGCCTGTTGTTGTATTCGCAGGTATTAAGCCTGACCGGCATGCTATCCATGCTCGCATACGCCCATTTCAGCCTGCAGGCTTCCATTGATCATGACCTGTTATACTGGCAACTGGGCGTTCTGCTGGTCATACCGCTCTACGTCCACCTGATTGGACAACGGGCGGAGGAGGCCGTTCAGGGCCGCGCCGAGGCGGAAAGAAACGCCTTTAACCTGCTCAATAAAGGGCCGCTACCGGTATTTACTTTCAAACCGGACAAAACAGGAAACCCTGTCATCCTTTATGCCAACAGCGCTGTACACGAAACATTTCAGGATATCGACACTGATTCGGATCAAGCCAGCGTCGCTCAGCTCGTGCTACCTGAAGATGGTCAGGAGATGGTCAATTTCTGCCGCGATATCTTTGATGCAAACCCGGACAATCCATCAAACACCATGCAACATATCTATATCAGAAGCCGTGATAAATCGGGCAATATTCTCAAACTGCACTGCACAGCCATCTGCATGCGCTGGCGACAGCAGTGGATCGGTGTCTGCTTTATGCTCGATATTTCGGATCGCGCGGCCTTGCAGGAGGAGTTGGAAGCTGTGCACAGGCAGGGCTACATGAGCGCCCTGGTTGCAGGCATTGTGCATGATTTCCGCAATGTGCTGACCAACATGATCGGCTATGCCGAAGTGCTGCAGATGAACCTTGAAGATCAAACCGCCAGGCAGCAGCTGGAATCCATTATCGATGCCGGCGACCGCGGTTCCGAACTGATCACCCACCTGCTGAAGCTGAGTAAAAATGGAGAAACCGAGTCACTACCTGCGCACACCAGCGGCAACCGTATCATTCAATCGGTGGACAATATTATCGGCCTCATTCGCCTGCAGATGCCGCCACATATCAAACTTGTCTGCCAGATCGACACGCCTCTTCGCGATGTCGCTATCGGCATGATCGAAATTGAGCAGATTCTCATGAACCTGATCAATAACGCCATTCAGGCCATCGATAAAAAAGGGCAAATTCATATCCGTATCAATCACGATCCACAACATGCGCTATCCAAACCGGATCACCCGTGCCTGCGCCTGAGGGTCTCCGATAACGGCGCCGGCATCCCGCCGGACGATCTGGACAAGGTGTTCAAGCCATTCTGGACATCCAGAGCAGACCACGGCGGAACCGGTCTGGGACTGACCATGGTGCAGCGTATTGTCAAACGGCATCATGGCGTCATCGAAGTCGACTCCGCGCCCGGTAAGGAAACCCGCTTCACCATTTATCTGCCGCCCTACATACAGGAAAGCGCCGACATCAACGAAGCAGAACATGCAGCGAT
>JALUYG010000120.1 GCA_027013105.1 Mariprofundus sp. | reverse complement strand
CAGCACCATCAGCTGCGGCGTTTTCTTGTTTAAATCGATACGGGAGAGCAGCGGCAACGCAAAAGCCGCTGTCTTGCCGGTGCCGGTCTGCGCCTGCCCGAGCACATCGCGGCCGGCCAGAATCAGCGGAATCGTCTGCGCCTGAATCGGCGACGGCGTTTCATAACCCGCCTCCTGCACTGCCTGAAGCAGTTCCGGACGCAAATCCAGTTCGGCGAATGTGGCGGCTGTCGTCTGCTCATTGGCAGACGGGCTATTTGTAGTCTGTTTGTTTGTCATGATCCATACCTGCGGAAATTACCGGTCGCGAAGCATGCCTGTGTCAACATGAAGAAACCATGAGTAAACTACGATTGCGACTACTTGCTGAAATTCATTGCCGGCATTGCTAGTGTGCAGGCATGGCTAATACTACGATATATGTTGACACCCCGGCGGCGCTGCAAGCCGCCTGCAATGATATTGCAGCCTGTCGCGTGCTCTGTCTGGACACAGAATTTCACCGCGAAAGCACCTATTATGCTGAATTCGCCCTGCTGCAGATCTACGGCAACGGCCAGTGCTGGATCGTCGATCCTATCGCCATCGATGATCTCTCCGGGCTGTGGGCAGTGCTACGCAACCCCGATATTCTGAAAGTCTTTCATGCCGGCCGGCAGGATATCGAAATATTCGTCAAGGAGTCCGGCGCCGTTCCCACGCCGCTGTTCGACACCCAGATCGCCGCCGCCCTGCTCGGTTACGGTCAGCAGGTCGGATTCGGCAATCTGGTGCAGCGCATCACCAAAAAGGCGCTACCCAAAGGGGAATCATTCACCAACTGGAAAGCGCGCCCGCTCACACCCAAACAGCTCGCCTACGCCGCCGATGATGTGATCTGGCTGATGCCGGTCTATCAGCATCTGCAAGAGCGGCTGGAAGCCACCGGCCGCACCGGCTGGCTGGAAGAGGAGCAGTGCGTTCTGACCAATCCGGCCACCTACGATAATGATGAGATGTCCATCTTCTGGCGCGTCAAGGGGGTCACCAAGCTCAAAGGCAGGCATCTGGCCGCCCTGCGTGAACTGGCCGCATGGCGCGAACGCGCTGCCAAAGCCCGCGATATCCCCCGCCGCCGCATGCTGGCCGATGAGCCGCTGCTGGAAATCGCCCGCCGCGACAAATTGAGCATCGAGATCATGCAACGTATGCGCGGCATCAATGCCGGCTTCATCAAGCGTTTCGGCGAAGAGATTATTCAGGTTTGGCAACGGGGCATGGATACGGATGAAGCCGACTGGCCGAAGCAGCAGGCCCGCCGCCACAACCACGCCGGCACCGATCTGAGGCTGGAAATGCTCGATACGCTGGTACGCCTGAAGGCCGAAGAGGGCGAGATTGCATCATCCATTCTGGCCAATAAATCGGAACTCTCCGAACTGGCATCCTGGGGTTATCGCTGCAAGGGCGAGCCGCCACAGGTGGGTTGCCTGCACGGCTGGCGCTACGAACTGGTCGGCCACGATCTGTTGCGCCTGCTGCGCGGAGAGATCTGCCTGCACCTGAACCCGAAAACAGGACTGCCTGTCATCAGCCAGTTTAATGACGAGCAGATTGTTTGCGAACGGTCCGCATCCAGACAGCCTGCACGCGAACAGACCGCGCGCGAAAAAACCGCTTGCGAATAAAGCGCATAAAATCTGTATGAACACCTGCTTTTCCATCGATGCGCTCTCCCCCTCCGGGGCCAAAGCGTGGCGACTGTTGGAGAATAACAGCTGGCGCGAATGCACCTATGCCGAGCCGCTACAGCCGGGCGACGCCCGTATCACCGATAAGGCGAAAGCCGAGTATTGGCTCAATCGGCGTTTGAAAAAGGATAAGGAAAACGTTCTGGTCCCTCAAAAAAAAGCCGGTAAATTCGATTTTCTGATGCGCGGCATTTTTTCGCACGCGGTGCTGCATCGCAGTTCCGCCGTCCCGATTCCCGATAAGGAACAGATGCTGGATACGCTGACGCAACTACAACCGGGCGCGCCGTGGCTGCTCTACCTCGATGTCGCCGGCCACTTCCGCGCACTCAACACCGACAACACCTCCATCATGGCCAATCTCGATATTGCCGTACGCGGTGAAATCGCCTCCAGTGAGGATTATATCGGCCCCAAAGCCGCTGCCGATACAACGATGATGGACAACCTCTATCGCCAGTTTCTGGCCGGCTGGCTGGAACATCTGCAATCTTCGAATATGAATGTCTTCGTACCGGATATCGAAAAGCTCAAAACCGAAACCGAATATATCGAAGCCATCCGAAACTGGCGGCATGAATAACGTAGCGTATCCCTAAACAGACATGGGGTGGGACTCAGTCGTATCATCTTGAAAAGGCGAATATGCTGCACGCATAGGCGCGCGGAAAGGCAGAAATGCGCCCCGACATGCCTAGCCTGGACTATTCGTGAATCGTCCAGGCTAGATTACCCGGCTTTTATCGTTTCATGGCCAGCGTGACGCCGTCTGCAACCGTACAGTTCAGCACCCAGGCCGATACTGCGGTTAGCCATAGCGTCCTTCGAGTTCGGAAAGGCGCAACGCCGCCTGGCTGATCTGGAATTCACTGAATACGGAGATGCCGTGCCGTGTTAACAGGTGCGCCGTCAGCCCCTGACCATCAATTTTATGGTCGGAGAAGCTGCCGTCGTTCACACACGACACGCCGCAAGACGGGCTACCCTCTTTCAGGATGGCGATACGGACATGGTGTTGTAAGCATAGCGCCAACGCCATTTCAGCGCCGTCCATATAGGCGTCCGTCACATCATCGCCATCCTTGCGCCGGATAGCCGATTTGCCGAGCAATACAGCTTTGGCGTCGCCATTTTCAATTTCTGACGGCATGCGAGGCACAGGCAGGCCACCAGCCATCTCGGGGCATGTGGAAAGGGTGCGCCCTTCCTGCTGCC
>JALUYG010000119.1 GCA_027013105.1 Mariprofundus sp. | reverse complement strand
AAAGCAGGGCAGGCGATTGCCCGCTGTTCTTTCTGTAGCGGAGGTGCAAAAGGTTTTTGCTGTAGTTGAGGTGCAATATGCACTGATGCTGAAACTGCTTTATGGCAGTGGCATGCGTATGGGCGAGTTGCTCAGGCTTCGGGTTCAAGATGTCGATTTCGATCATCGCATGATTACGGTCCATGCCGCCAAGGGTGACAAGGACCGCACGACGCTGTTACCGGAATCGCTCATTGAACCGCTTCATCAGCATTTGAAAAAAGTCAAATCTCTGCATGAACAGGATTTGCAGGAGGGTTTCGGTGCTGTATGGCTGCCTGATGCCCTTGCCCGTAAATATCCCAATGCGGCAACGGAATGGTCCTGGCAGTATGTTTTCCCTGCTACGCAACTTTCCCGTGACCCTGAATCAGGCGTGATGCGCAGACACCATGTTTACGACAAGACCCTGCAGGCGGCCATGAAGCGGGCGGTGAAACGTTCCGGTATTCATAAGCATGCATCACTGCATACATTACGACATAGTTTTGCGACACATTTGTTGATGCAGGGCACGGACATTCGGGAGATTCAGGAGCTTTTAGGGCATAAAAGCCTGGAGACAACAATGATCTACACGCATGTCGTGCGCGAATTGAAAACGCGCGCGAAATCTCCGCTGGATATATTGATGGATGAGGCATAACAGTCTGCAATGCAAACCTACAAACGGAAAACAAAAGCGACTCTCGCAAAGTCGCTAAGAACGCAAAGGAGTCAAAGGCAAGACGTAAACAATTCAGCGGTGCGCTTTTACCCCTTTTGCCTTTCCTCTGCGTCCTCTGTGATGGGCAGGAGCAAGGCACGGCGCTTCCGGGGCGCGATAGTTTAAAACGACGTGTGTGCATGGATGCACAGAAACGGCCGGTGAATGCTTTTGATTTTGAAGGGCGGGTAACCACAGGGGATTACCCCTACGTTGTATCTATCCATCAAACCAGAAACAGCGTCGCCAGGCCTAGAAACGAGAAAAAACCGACCACATCGGTCACGGTGGTCAGAATGGTGCCGGAGGCCAGCGCCGGGTCGATTTTCAGGCGTTGCAGCGTCAGTGGAATCAAGGCGCCGGCCAGGCCGGCGACGAACAGGTTGATCATCATCGCCGTTGCAATAATGAGCCCCAGCTTGATGCCGAGTTCCGGGAACCAGAATGATGCAATCACGCCCATCAGGATCGCAAACATCACGCCCGATACCAGCCCGACCGAGACTTCCTTCATCAGCGCCCGTTTGGCATTGGAGAATGTGACTCGACCCAGCGCAATACTGCGCACGATCACGGTCAGCGTCTGGGTGCCGGCGATGCCGCCCATGCTGGCGACAATCGGCATCAGCACAGCCAGCGCCACGATTTGTGCAATGGTCGCTTCAAATTGGGAGATGACAAACGAGGCGGCAATGGCGGTGAACAGATTCACGGCCAGCCAGATGCCGCGCCGTTTGGCCGTTCTGGATACAGGCTCCGCCAGATCATCCTGATCGGACAGGGCGGCCAGACGATACATATCTTCCGTTGCCTCTTCCTGAATTACATCAATCACATCATCGGCGGTAATCCGGCCGACCAGTACGCCGGCGTCATCGACCACCGGCAGCGCCAGCATATCGTATTTATCGAAAATGCGCGCCACCTCTTCCTGATCCTGGCCGGCATGGACGCTGGGAAATTCACGATTGGCAATATCGGCCACAATGGTGTCGGCCTCGGCGAACAGCAGGGTATGCAGGGAAAGCACGCCGACCAAAAGATCATCATCATCGACGACATAGACATAATGCAGATTTTCAATTTCGCGCCCGAAGCGGCGCAACACCCTGATCACCTTATCCACCGACCAGTCGTGGCGCACCTTGAACAGTTCGGCCTGCATGAGGCCGCCGGCAGACTCCTCATCATGGGCCAGCAATGATTCGACTTCGCGCCGTTCATCCGGTTCGAGGCGCTCCATGACTTCGTCGGCGACATGTTTTTCAACCGCTTGCAAAATATCGGTGGCGTCATCGGAATCGAGATGCTCCACCACATCCTCGATCTCATCGGTATTGAGCACGGCAAGCAGCTTTTCCTGCATGCTTTCGGGCAGTTCCAGCAGCGCATCGCCTAACAGTTCATCGGGAATATGGGGAATAAGGGCCAGGCGTTCATCGTTGTTGCGGCACGACAGCAGCAGGTCCGCCAGTTCGGCGTCGCGCATGCCGGCCAGCAGTTCATTAAGGCGGCCGGCATCCCATTTGACCAGTTGGAGCGCTTCTGAACTGGTTGGCAGCGCCCGTGTTTTTTTCTCATTCTTGGCCAAGGCGCCCCTCCTGTTCAAAATTCCGGCCGCGGCATCCTACACCAGCGGCTATCGGCGCGAAACCATACTGCTGCCAGACCATACTGCGGCCAGACAAACATTGCGGTCGGATAAATACTATACAAAGCCGAACAGGCCGCTTACGATTCTTTCTATTGGCCCGGAGGCATGGCAGATGAGCAAAGCGCCCACCATTCTTGTTGTTGATGATGAAGAGATTATTCGCAATATTCTCGTGAAGCTCCTCTGCGCCCTGGGATACAGCGTGTTGCAGGCCTCCGACAGCAGCCGCGCCATCAGCATGATCCGTCAGCACCGGCCGGATCTGTTGCTGCTCGATATCGTGATGCCGGGGATGGACAGCATGGCGGTGCTCAAGACAGTGCGAGGCGATGCCGATCTGCAGGATACCCCAATTGTGCTGATTTCCGCGATCGACGATCTGGATGTTGTCGCCGCCTACATCGAAGCGGGCGCTGATGACTTTCTGCCCAAGCCATTCAACAGCACGCTGCTGCAGCTGAAGATTCGCAATGCGCTGGAGTGCAAAAACAGCCGCCTGCAACTACAAGCGGCGCAGCAAAGTCGCGAATCGTTCTGCAGCCAGCTG
>JALUYG010000118.1 GCA_027013105.1 Mariprofundus sp. | reverse complement strand
GACGCCCCATTCGAACTGCACGCTGATTTGTGAAATGCCCTGCGCCGAGGTGGAAGCGACGCGATAGACGCCGTTGATACCCTGCATGGCCGCTTCGACAGGGCGGCTGACGAGCAGTTCCACATCGGTTGGCGATGCGCCGGGCAGGTGGGTGATGATATTCACCACCGGCACATTCAGATCGGGCAACAGATTCACCGGCATGCGCTGCCAGCCCAGCAGGCCGGCGGTTAGCACCAGAATCAGCCCCAACCCCAACAACAGGGGGCGCTGAATAAAACTGTGAATGATTTGGGACAACATGGGCTATCGTGTTCCTGTTTCAGCCAACCCGAAAGCAAACAGATCAGGATCGAACCGCAGATGGATGCAGATGAACGCAGATGAGAGGCCAGGGTGTTTTTTATCACCAGGAGTGATTGAAAACCTTCTGCCACCACGGAATACACGGAACACACGGAAAAGGGCAGAAAGAAATAATTGATGGACCTGGATGTTGAATTTCGTCCGTGTGTTCCGTGTATTCCGTGGTGAAATGCCTTCGATTCTTGTCGAATTATCACGTAAGTTCGTGCTTCTCAGGCGCGTTGTTTGGTTCATGTTAATCTTCTTCCTGGTAGTTGCTGCCGAAATCGTGATAGAGCATTTCATAGACGTTTTCAGCGGCGACTGTTTCTTCGCCATGCAGGCCGCTGCGGATTTCCACCCAGCCGTGGTCATGCGCGCCTGTGTTGACCTGCTGTTTACGCCAGGCGGAGCCGCCCTGTTTGTTTGCCGTCCGGACAAACAGATAGCTCTTGCCCACATCGTCGCGTGCAATGGCGGATTCCGGCGCAGCCATGGCCGAATGGGTCAGGGGAATCGCGCCGGAAATGCGCATGCCGGGTTTGAGTGTTTGAATCCCGTCGCCATCAATCCAGATCTGCGTGCCGCCTTCGGGCGTCGTTTCGGGCATGGTGGCGGTAATATGGCCGGCGATATCACCGTGCGGCGTATGAATGATGGCTGTCAATCCGGTCAGTTTTTGCGCAGGCGCTGAGAACAGCGATGCCTTGATGCGCAGATGATGGGGGCTCACGATCCGGGCCAGCACCATGCCGGCGCTGACATATTGCCCGACATGCACGGCGCGCGCGGTAAAGATGCCGTCTGCCGGCGCGATGATGCGCGTGCCCGTATGCAGTGATGCCAGTGCCTGTCTGGCGGCAGCTGCGCGGGACTGCGCCAGCGCTAAAGCATTTTCCGCTGTATTGACCTGTTCATTGGTGGCCAGAGCCTGGGCGCGCTGACTGCGTTTCAAACGCAGATTTTTGCGGGCAATGGCCACGGCTCTATCGGCCTGCTTCAGTTGCTGGTGCAGATTCACTGCCCTGCTTTCCACCGCCTTGCCGGCCAGCGTGAACAGAACTGTTCCCTGTTTAACTGCCGCCTCATCGGCCACGCCGATGCTGACAATCAGCCCGTCCGTTCGCGCCGGAACCGTGACGCTCCGGCGGCTCTCCAACTGCCCGAACCAGGGCAGTTCGGTTGTAAAGCGGTGCGCTGTTTCCACTACTGCGGTTGGATAGGGGGTATTCACCTCCGTGGCTTGCAGGGCGGAGGAACAGCCCAGAAAGATAATGCACAGCTGTATTGGCAAAAAACGGGCAGGTATCACTTTCATCGTCGTATCCTTATGCTATTTCACAATCTTTTGATGCGTTGAAGCAACCACGGGTAATGTTCCCAGCAGAGTGTCCAGTGCAACAGCCTGTTCCAGTACCGCCTGCTCAAGCCGCAGCACTTTCATGCGCTGCGCGAAGTGACTGTTTTGCAGTGTGGTGAAGGTCAGCATATCCACATTGCCGCCGGCCAGCGCCTTGCGCATGCGCTGCATCAACCCATTCAGGTCGGGCAATTTATTCTGCAAGCCCCTTAACTCTGCAAGCGCCAGCCGTTGATCGCTGACAAGTCGATGGGCTTCAACCCCGGCGGCAGCCAGACGATCCCTGTATTCAGCCTGCAGGCGGCTGCGCGTGGCTCTCGCCATGGCAATATTGCCACGATTGCCGTTGAACAGTGGCAGGTTCAGGTTGATAAATGGCCCGAGCGTCCAGATGCTTCCTGTATCTCTGAGGCTGTTGGCGCCGATCGTAAAACTGGGGAACTGGGCAAGAATCTGTTCTCGAACTCTGGCTTCCTGCGCCTCGTAGCCGGCTTTTAAAGCCAGCAGGTCAGGCCGTTTATGATCGATATGATTCAGAGACTCGCGCAATGCACTGGCGGAAACCGGCTGGCTTAATAACGATGATATTCCTTGCGCTGGCGAGCTGAGCGGCAGAGTCGTTTGGGGAGATAGACCTGTCAGCAGCGTCAGGTTGTGCATCGTGGCGCTGTACTGCCGCCTGGCTTCAAACCACGCAGTTTCAGCATCCATCACAGCCGTGCGCGCCAGGCCCTCCGTATCCAGCGTGGCGTTGCCTTGTTTCAAGGCGTTTTGTTGCACTTTCCAGTTGCTTTGCGTTTGTAAAGCCTGCTGATGGGTGAGTGCAACCTGCTGCTGCTGAATCAGGGCGCGGCGGTAAAGCATGCGCGCCTGGTCAATCACTTGCCACTCCTGCCACAGCACTTGCAGATAAGTCGCCCTGGCCTGTCTGGTGGCGGCGCTTTGTCGGGCGTTGCGCGTCATCAGCGCCTGCAGATCAAAGCCAAGTCCGATGCCATACGCCGCGACCAGCGCTGGATCACTGCCACGCGGGAAGTCGGCGGAGAGATTGAGCTGAGGATCTGGCAGTAATCCGGCCTGAATGAGCTGCGCACTGGCCTCCTTCAGCATGGACTGCACAGCCGCCAGATGCGGATTATTCAATACGGCCAGTTGGATCAGTTCTGCCTCATTGAGCCCGTCAGCCGGATTGATACTGTTGCTGCGCCAGGGTCGGGGCAGCTCCATATGTCCGGATGCATCGGTCTTCAGCTGCTCCACTGTCGTTTTGAGCCTTGTGGTAGTATTCAGTTTCACAGCTTGATATGTCGCGCAGCCGCTGAGTAGTCCAAGTGAACAGATGCAACATAATATCTTGCTTGTTTTCATCTTTCTCCCTCTAATCACCCTCTTTTGGAAGCTGCTGAACGGTGAAATTTCATAAGCAAGCAACGATACGCCAGAAAGCTTGCCGTAAGTTGTCCGCAACATGACCATTTGGTCATCCTGGGCGAAGGCGCCTGCTGAGCAAGGAACCTACACGACCAGAAGCGGGAACCAACTGGCGCGAGGTCCGGATTCGTCCCGCTATCAGGAACAGGTTTTGCCGACTCTATTTATCCAAGTGTTTGCGTTTAATGTGGTATGCTGTCAAAGTTGATTGTTACTTTGAAAAATACTGCCGAATCTTTATCGGGTGCGGGAAGGGAGCTATGGCTGAATCCAAAGACCTGTTCAAAAATAAGCGCTCTCCTTCACAGCAGCAGAATGACAATGGCTTTGACGAACTTCAAAATCAGCTGGATGCTTTCATGGAGAAAGAAAAAGAGGGAATAAGTTCGGCCCGGCAGCAAGCCGGAGAGCTGCAGCAGCGACTGGATAGTTTCATCGATAATCTTCAGGGTCAGCTTGACAGCTATTTGAAGGAGCAACCATCGCAAGCCCCTGATGTGCCGTTTTCTGACGAGAAGCCGTCTACAGGCAATGCCCCTCAAACCGCTGCATCCATTTCGCCGCCAACACATTCATCTGAACCGCTGGCGTCCGATGCATCGCTTTCCGATCCTGTATTACAGGCCGGAGCACTGTTCCCAGATCAGTCCGATGCGCCAACACAAGTGGAGAAATATGCAGATGGCGGCCATAAAATCCTGCTACGCCTGCTAATCGGGGTTGGTGGTCTAATTGCCTCGCTGGCGTGGGTGGTCTGGGATAAGAACCTGTTGCATGAATTCGGACAATCCCGGAATGCCGCGCCGGTTCTTTCTGCGGATAACCGGAGCGGGCAGGGTGATCAAAACCGGACGAAACCGGCGAGCGTCAACAGGCCGGATTCGGGTGCAGAGAAGCAATCGCTGCAGGCGCTTCCCGACATCGACACAGCGCCAGCATCGCATCAACCGACCCGGTTGCAAGCAGCAATACAGGTGAACAGAAGGCCTGTTCAGGCAAATGCAGAAAAACGCGCAGCGCAGCAGACGCTGCAGGTGAAAGTGGCCGTTGGCAATGTTCGCAGTGCGCCGACCCTGCAGGCGCGCGTGCTCCACAAGTTAAAGCAAGGGGCTATTGTGACTAAGCTGGATGAGCGTGATGGCTGGTATCGGATTCGATTGAGGAACGGCGAAATCGCATGGGCCTTTCACACCATATTTTAACCTGCGCTATTCACAAATGTTGCAGTTCCTCAGGCCGCACCGAACCCTATAGCTGTTTTGAATTCCTGATCATGCCGCCATCAGAGCAGGCGGAGTATCGTGAGGAGAGATGATCTTGATGATGGCCTTGAGCATCGCAAGCTTTCACTGTAATCAATCCTGCCTGATCACGACCAAAACATTTTACTAACGCACATGGACATTTTCCACCCCGTGAAATGAAACATATCACAGCGTGGAAAACATCCATGCAACCGCGTTGTTTGTTTCATTTCATGTTAACGACATGCTGAAAAACGACGTCCATGCGGTTTTTTACTAAGCTCTGGATTCAGGGTGATATTGGAGATAGTGGTGAGTGTGACCATATTGACAATTTTGGCCGTGCTGTTTCTGGCGTTTGCCAATGGCGCCAACGATAACTTCAAGGGCGTAGCAACACTCTACGGCAGTCGTACGCTCGGCCGCAGATCGGCCTTGATCTGGGCGACGATCACCACGCTGGCAGGTTCACTGACTGCCGCCTGGCTCGCGACCAAACTGATGAAACTCTTTTCCGGCAAGGGGCTGGTGTCCGATACGCTGGTCGCCAATCCCGATTTCGCGCTGGCTGTTGCTGCCGGCGCCGCCACGACGGTATGGATAGCGGCGCGTCGCGGCATCCCCATCTCAACAACGCATGCCCTTGTCGGCGCCCTGACCGGGGCGGGGCTTGCCGCCACGGCCGGTCAGATTCAGTGGCGCGGTCTGGTCGGTGATTTTCTCTGGCCGCTGGTTGCCAGTCCATTTATTGCGCTGGCGCTGGCTGCAGTGATCTACAGGCTGGTATCGCATGCGCGCAGGGCCATGGGCGTCGGTTATGAAAGCTGTATCTGTCTGGCCAACGGGCGCGTTGTTCCGGTCGATTCACCGGCAGTGCAGATGCAGGCGGTGATGCCGTCCGCCATGCCGGAGATCGTAGTGGATGATATCGAGAACTGTCGCCGCATCGACCGTTACCGGGGCATGATTATGGGGATCTCGCTGCAAAAAATAATCGAGGCGCTGCATATCCTCTCCAGCGGCGCAGTCTCCTTCGCACGAGGCCTTAACGATACGCCGAAAGTGGTCGGCGTAGCCCTTGTGGCCGCTTCGCTTGATGCGCAGTGGCTCACATTTGCCGCTGCTGCGGTCATGGCCGTTGGCGGCCTGATCGCATCGCATCGTATTGCCGATACGATGGGTGATCGCATCACCGAGATCGAACATGGCAAGGGATTGATCGCCAATCTGGTCACCAGCTTTCTGGTGATTGTCGCCTCGAAATGGGGCGTGCCGGTCTCGACCACCCATGTTTCCACCGGCGCTATTTTCGGCATCGGTTCAGGCAACGCAGCCACCGACTGGGGGCTGGTCAGAAATATCGTTCTGGCTTGGTTTGCTACACTACCTGTCGCCGGCGCCCTGGCAGCGTTGATCTTTATCATCGTGGGCTAGGGATGCTC
Organism: Mariprofundus sp.; assembly: GCA_027013105.1. Classification (GTDB taxonomy): domain Bacteria; phylum Pseudomonadota; class Zetaproteobacteria; order Mariprofundales; family Mariprofundaceae; genus Mariprofundus. Next base: position 10,280 of record JALUYG010000118.1, on the reverse strand, counting down.
CGAATACCCTGAATTTTTTATAATCTCCTCATGAGTCTGACAGTCCGGCATGGCGCAGCAACGCCTCTACCGTGGGCTTGCGGCCTCTGAAGGCGATAAAGGCGTCCATGATATCCCTGCTGCCGCCCACGCTCAGGATATGGCGGCGGAAACGCTGTGCGGTTTCGCCATTGAGAACGCCTTCCTCCTCAAACGCCGCATAAGCGTCGGCGGAAAGCACTTCGGCCCATTTGTAGGAGTAGTAGCCGGCTGCATAGCCGCCGGCGAAGATGTGTGAAAAGCTGTTCTGGAATTTATTGAACGCCGGCGGCTTCACCACCGCCACCTTATCGCGCACCCGATCCAGCAGATCCTGCACGCTGTCATCCGAATCCGGCCTGAAATCGCTGTGCAGCAGAAAGTCGAACAGCGAAAACTCAATCTGGCGCAGCATCTGCATGGCCGCATGGAAATTTTTGGCTGCAACCATTTTTTCAAACAGGGCGTCGGGCAAAAGCTCGCCGGTTTCATAATGGCGTGCGAACAGATTGACCACATCACGCTCCCAGCAGAAATTTTCCATGAACTGGCTCGGCAACTCCACCGCATCCCACGGCACGCCGCGTATGCCCGAGACGCCCAGCTCCTCGCACTGCGTCAACATATGGTGCAATCCATGCCCGAACTCATGGAAAAGAGTGGTCACCTCATCATGCGTCCACAGCGCCGGTTTATCGCCCACCGGCGCATCGAAATTGCAGACCAGATAGGCCACCGGCAGTTGCAACGAGCCATCCGGCCTGCGCCAACGCACCACGCACTCATCCATCCAGGCGCCGCCGCGCTTGTGCGCTCGGGCATAGGGATCGAGATAAAACGAGGCGATTCGCCGCCCGTCATGATCGAATATATCAAAAAAGCGCACGGTTTCATGCCATGTCGGCACGCCGGCGCGCGCCTTTATCCTGATGCCGTAGAGCTTCTCCACCAGCCCGAACATGCCGTTGATCACCTGATGATCGGGAAACCACGGCTTTAACTCTTCCTGCGATATGGCATAGGTTTTCAGACGCAGTTTTTCCGATGCGAACGGAATATCCCAGGCTGCCAGTTCAGGCATTCCCAACTCCGCCGCTGCAAAGGCCCGCAGTTCCGCCATCTCCTGACGGGCGGCCGGTTTGGACTGTTTGACCAACTGATACATAAATCCGGTCACTTCATCGACGCTCGACGCCATTTTACTGGCCAGCGAAAAAGCGCTGTAGTGATCAAATCCGAGCAGTTCGGCGGCTTCAGCGCGCAGACTGAGCAGTTCATCAATGATCGGGGCGTTATCCAACTCGCCCGATGATGCGCGGGTGACAAAGGCCGCATACATCCGCTCGCGCAGGTCGCGCCGCTCAGCATACTGCATAAACGGAATGTAGGATGGCGCGTCCAACGTAAACAGCCACCCCCCATTGCGCTCCCCATTGTGATTCGCTTCGGCGCGCTGCCGCGCGGCAGCGCGCACCGATTCGGGCAGGCCGGCAAGGTCTGCTTCATCGGTCAAATGCAGCGTGAAGCTGCGCGTGGCATCGAGCACATGCTGCTCGAAGCTGGTGGCCAACTCGGACATGCGCATCCTGATCGCCTTGAATCGCGCTTTCTCTTTGCCCGCAAGCTCTGCGCCGGACAACCTGAAATCACGCAGAGCATGCGCAATCACCTGCTGACGCTCCATGCTCAGCTCGGAAAAATCATCGCGCGCCCGCACCTTTTTGATGGCTGCATAGAGGGCCTCGTTTTGCGCCAGCTCCGCGCTCCACTCGGCCATCAGGCTCACGCCCTGCTGGTAGACCGGGCGCAACGCATCCGAGTCGCATACCGCATTCAGGTGCGTCACCGGCCCCCAGATGCGCGACAGTCGCTCATCCAGCGCTTCCAGCGGCGTCATCAGTGTTTGCCATGTAGGGTCGGTGGATTCTGTCAGGCTGGCCACCGTGTGCCGCGCCTCTTCCAGCGCCCGCTGCAGCGCCGTAAGAACATGCTCAGGCTTGATTTTATCAAACAGGGGGAGTTCGGAAGTCGCGCCCTGTAGTATCGGATTTTCTGTGGATGTATTCATGCGCGGCACGCTAGGTTTCTCAGTCCTATTCGCAAGCCTGGCGCACGATAATATGAGAATTAGGAATACTCTGTAAAACTCTAGCTGATCTGTTTCGGCACCGGCAGGGAGAGGCCGGTGGAATTGCGCATCAGCAGTTGTTTCACTGCGCCGCTGTTGCCGACCAGTCGCATGCCGAGGCCGCGCAGCTCTTTCAGGCCGGGCAGCGTGGCGGTGAAGAGCTGATGGAAACCCTCCATCGAGGCCATGATGGAGAGCACATCGGGCAGACGCTGCTTCATGTAGCGATCCAGTACGCGCAATTCGCCCCAGTCTTCATCGAAACGGCGGGCGTCGACAATCTCCTGCGCCAGCACCATGGCGTCGCGAATGCCGAGATTGACGCCGAGCCCGGCCAGCGGATGGATACAGTGGGCGGCGTCGCCAATCAGCGCCACGCGCTCGCGCACCAGATGTCTGGCCAGCTGTCCCCGCAGGGGAAATGCGGCCCGTTCGCCAGCTTCGGTGATGCGCCCGAGCATCGGCCCGAAGGTGAGATTCAGCGCCTGCAGAAAATCATTATCCTGCATGGCCATCAAACGCTCCGCCTCGCTGTTTTCAGCGCTCCAGACGATCGAGCAGAGGTTGTCGCTCATCGGCAGCATGGCCAGCGGTCCGGTCGGCAGAAAGCGCTGAAAGGCGTAGCCGTGATGCGGTTGTTGCGGCCTGACCGTGGCCACAATGCCCTGCTGTTGATAATCGCGCTGCCAGACGCCGATGCCCACCTGTTCGCGCACCCACGAGCGGCCGCCATCGGCGCCGACCAGCAGCGGCGAAGTCAGCAGCCGCCCATCGCTCAAACGGACGCTGACCCGGTCGCTGCCCCAGTGCAGTTCGTCGATTTCGGCCGGACAGCAGAATTCGATCGTATCGCTCTCCAGCATGGCGTTGTGCATGGCCTGCTGCATGACGGAATTTTCAACCAGATAGCCCAGCGCATCGGTTTCAATCTCGCCGCAATCAAAGCGGATGCCGCCGGCCTCCTGGTTATCCCATACCCGCATCTGCCGGATCGGCCCGGCCTCATCCTGCAGATATTTCCAGACGCCCAGCCCCTCCAGAATCTGCGCATTGCCATGCACAATGGCCGATACCCGGCAATCGCGACCCAGCGAATAACGCACCTGCGGCTCATTTCTTTCAATCACCACGATCTGCAAGCCGCTATGGCGCAGCGCACAAGCCAGCGCCAGCCCGACCATGCCGCCGCCGACAATGATCACATCCACCGCATCGCCCTGTTGATCCAATCGGTTCACGTTTCTTCTCCCGTTCACGCTGCCACCCCATTTTGCCGTTCGTGTTGCTCGCGCATCTGGGCAAGCCCGGAGGCCTGCTTCAGCAACAGGGCGGAGAGGCGTTTGGCGCGTGGCATTGTTTGCAGCCCCATGCCTCTGAGCCATTTGACGCCGGGCGCGGCGCTGCCGAAAACATGCACCATGCATTCGGTGAAACCGGCCACCGCCAGCGTATCGGCCCGCCGCGCCTCGGCGTAGGCCTGCATGACAATCGAGCGGCCCGGATCGCAGTGCGCCAGTTCACTATCCAGCGCCGCCGCCAGCGCCGTGACATCCCTGAGGCCGAGATTCATGCCCTGCCCGGCCACCGGATGTACGGTATGGGCGGCATTGCCGACCAGCGCCAGACGGGGCAGGGCAAAGCTGTTGGCGATGGTGAGTTCCAGCGGGAAATTGGCGCGGCGGGAAGTGGCGGTGATGGCGCCGATTTTGCGCATGGTGGCGCTGCCGGCCGCTTTACTCAGCGCGGCGATGAACTGCGCATCGCTCATGGCCAGCAGTTGCGTCGCTTCGGCCGGCGTCGCGGCCCAGACAATCGAAAAGCGACCATCCGCCAGCGGCAGAAAGGCCAGCGGGCCGGAGGCGCGGAAACATTCATGGGCGGTATTGGCGTGACCCTGTTCACAACTGACAGATGCCACCATGCCGAAGCGGTTATAATCCCAGCCGGAGACGCCAATGCCGGCCTGCCGACGAATCTGGCTGTTGACGCCATCGGCCCCGACCAGCAGCGCGGCGGTGATTTCAGACGCCTGACCATCACGCTGAATCTGCATGATCACCTGCTGTTCCCGGCGTTCAAAGCGGCGCACCGAGGCCGGCGCAATCATCTCGACTGTGGATTCCTGCAGACGCCGGTAGATCGGCGCCAGCAGTTGGCCCATCTCCACAACATAGCCGAGCTCATCCATGGCCGGGGTCTCATCGGCGGCGTCGAGATCAACCCGGCCGCGATTGCCCGGTTCGGTGACGACAATATGGCGGATATTCCCCGCCCCGTTGGCGGTGATATCGTTCCACAGGCCGAGCTTCTCCAGATGACAGCGGGAGCCGTAATTCAGCGCAATCACGCGCTCCGGATTCGTGGAAGCAAATGAAGGCGTGCTGCGCTCGATCAATGCCACGCGGTAAGCCAGCCGCTCCAACTGCAGCGCCAGCGTCGCGCCGATCGCACCGCCGCCGACAATGACCACGTCGAAATCACTTCCGCTGGCGGCGTTGCCGGTCGATTTTTCAGTTGCTGTCATCCTTGCCCTCCCAGTCGAATTGAGTAGACCGGGACAGCCTATCCATGCCAGCCGTTCAGACAATGCGCAATCCACACCAGCCAGAAGGGGAGGGGGCTGTTCCTCCTCCGCCAAAAGCCTTGACAGCCCATGAGGGGGTGACAATGCTTCGCGCCGTCTGCCTGACAGCATCGTTTTCACGTTTTCAATGCCGGAGTGGTGAAATTGGTAGACACGCTGGATTCAAAATCCAGTGGCTTCACGGCCGTGCCGGTTCGACTCCGGCCTCCGGTACCAACAAGAAAAAGGGAATGACTCAATGTCATTCCCTTTTTCGCGTTAGGCCTTCATGCAAACAAACAATGACTCAATGTCACTTCCTTTTTTCGCGTTACCGAATGACCAGCAACAGGGCGATATCACCACGTCTGATGTTCAGCACCAGCGTCTCCTGATTGTCGCGTGCAGCTTGCGCCAGATCTTCAGGAGAGTGAACCGGTTTTCTGTTCACTGCTACAATAATATCATTGGCGCGTAGCCCCGCCTGCCATGCAGGACTACCCTGTTGCACTGATTGCACGCCGACGCCGGCCACATGTTTAAACAGAGATAGCCCCTGTTTAGCCGTAACAAATACTGCGCCGGCCAGCCTCGGATCGATTTTGCCAGCGTTGATTTTTGCCGTCTCAAGTGATTTCAGGACTGCAGTCAACTCCATATGCGAACCGTCGCGAATGATGCTCAGTGTGACAGCCGAGCCAGGCTGAATCATACCAATACGATTGCGTAAAACCGCTGCATTCTTCACTGCCTTGCCATTGACTGCCGTAATAATATCGCCGGCTTTCAGTCCGGCCTTGTCGGCTGCCGACCCTGCATTCACCTGCGCCACAATCGCCCCTGTATGCACACGAACACCCATTGCTTTGGCGATATCCTGGGTCATATCCTGAATACTGATACCGAGATAGCCCCGCTGAACCTTACCGGATTGAATCAACTGCTTCGCAATCGCATGCGCCATATTAATCGGAATAGCAAATCCGATACCGACATTGCCGCCGGATGGTGCGACAATGGCTGTGTTAATACCGATCAACTCCCCACGCAGGTTAACCAGCGCACCGCCCGAATTGCCGGGGTTAATGGAGGCGTCCGTCTGGATAAAATTTTCATAGCCTTCAATGCCCAGACCACTGCGCCCCAGGGCGCTGACGATACCGGATGTGACAGTTTGTCCCAATGCGAACGGGTTGCCAACGGCAACCACGAAATCTCCTACTTTCAGGTTATCGGAGTTGCCCAATGGCAACGCGGTTAAATGTTTGGCGGGAATCCGCAAGACGGCAACGTCTGCATCGGCATCTGAGCCGAGCACCTTGGCAGTAAATTTCCGACCATCTTTTAGTGAAACCACCACCTTATCCGCATTCTTGACTACATGATTATTGGTCAGGACATAGCCCTTGGCAGCATTGATAATCACGCCCGATCCGGCCGCTTTAAATTCGCGTTGAACAGGCATCTCTGGCACATTGAAAAACTGATGGAAAAAGGGATCATTCAACAGCGGATTGGACTGCATGGCCACATGGCCGCGAACGGCAATGTTCACAACTGCAGGCGTCACCCTGCTAAGCAGGGGCGCCAATGTCGGCTCATCGTTCTGGCCGCCCGAACCTGGATAGGCTACTGGAATGTGCGCTTGCACGGGGGATGGTAACATTCCCATCATACTTAAAAAAATCGTGGTAAAAACAATATAGGCGCGTTGCATGATTCATGCTCCTTGTATTTCCGTTTCGTACTCCGTGGAGACGTATCACCACTTTTATAAGTATGTTATGGTAGGAAATAAAGGGGCAGGGAAATGCAAATCACATTTGTTTGCATCAGACCGCCGGAAAACCGACCTTGTCTTTTTCGACAACAGGCCGGTTGACACGAAAATCGGAGAGGTCGGACGGCGGCGTTTCGCCCATGATCCAGCGGCTCATCAGATCTGCCGTCCCCGGCGCCAGCGCCACGCCGTTGCGATAATGGCCGCTGGCGACCCATAAACCGGGCCGTCCGTCCACCGGCCCAAGATAGGGCATGCCATCGGGGCTGCCCGGACGAAAGCCCATCCACTGCTGCACAATCTGTGCACGTTTCAGCCCCGGCGTGATGCGATATGTCGCCGCCAGCAGCTGATCCACCACAGCATCCGTGGTACCGGTCTGAAAACCGACCCGCTCCATGCTGGCGCCGACCAGAATATGCCCGTCCACGCGGGGCACCATATAGGCATCGTCATGCTTAATAATATGGTTGACCCGACCCGGCTCATCTTTCAGCAGCACAATCTGTCCTTTCACCGGCTCCACCGGCAGCTGCAGCCCCATCAGACGGCTTAATTCACCGCTCCAGCTACCCGCCGCCAGCAGCACATCATCCGCTTCAATGCTGCCGCCGTCGGCCAGCCTGACCGTATAGGCGTTGTTATGCGCATCCAGCCCGATCACTTCGCTCTGCTCTCGCACCGGCACCCGGCAGATTTTCAGCGCCTGACGCGCCGCCGCCAGCAGTCTCGGATTTCGCACCTGCCCTACATCGGGCCACAACAGCGAGCCGCTCACCTGCGCACTGATGGTCGGTTCATGGGCGCAGGTTTGCGCCGCATCAAGCTCTTCCACCCGCCAGCCGAATCGCGCCGACCAGGCCAGCGCATCGTCATGATGGTGAATCCGGTCATCCTCAAAAAACGGGATCAGCAGTCCGGTCGTGCGCCACTGCACGGAGATGCCGGTCATCTCCAGCAACATGGCGCTGAGCTCGGGGTATAACGCCAGACTATCTTCAATCAGACGGGTGAAACTGTCCGGATAGAGCCAGGGGTGAATCGGACAGAGGATCCCGGCTCCGGCCCACGACGCCTCACGCCCGGCACTGCCCTTCTCCAGAATCACCGGCGCTGCGCCGAGCCTGTGCAGAGAGAGCGCTGTCAAACAGCCGATCACGCCGCCGCCGATAATTGCTACGCGTTTGCCATCATTCTGTTTCAATTCTGTCACGCTCCTTACCCCCTTATTTTCAAATACGTCCCGCAAAGTCATCAACAGCAGGAACCGCAGATGCACGCAGATCAACGCGGATGAGATGCAAAACCATAATATTCAGGATCGGTTTTTCTCTGCGAAACTTTGCGACCTCTGCGGTGAAAGATTTTGAATCTATTTATCTGCGTTTATCCGCGTGCATCTGCGGTTGCCCTCTGGCTTGTTACAAGCTTCAACTTGCGGAAACCATGCTGCGCCGCCACCATGCCGCCATGCAAGCCGCAAACGACCCGTCAATGGAACTGACGCAAGCATATCAACATTGTCTGGATATCGCACGAAGCCACTATGAGAATTTTCCCACCGCCTCGAAGCTGTTGCGCGCCGATCTGCGCCCGGCCGTGGCGGCCATCTACGCTTTCGCCCGTCATGCCGATGATCTGGCCGATGAAGGCGACGCGGCTGCGGAAACACGGCTGAAGCAACTCGATGCATGGGAAACGCTGCTGGAGCGCTGCGAACACGACGGCTCGATCAACCATCCCATTTTTATGGCGCTGGCCGATGCCATTCAGCGTCGCGGGCTCGATATTGAAGAGCTGGATAATCTGCTCATCGCCTTTCGCATGGATGTCACTATTCACGCCTATGCCAGTCTCGATGAGTTGCTGTTTTACTGCAAACACTCGGCCAATCCGGTCGGCAGGCTGCTGCTGCAGCTGCATGGCATCCGCCATGCCGATGCCATCTACTGCTCCGATAAAATTTGCTCGGCGCTGCAGCTGATCAATTTCTGGCAGGATCTCAGCATCGATCTGCCGCGCGGCCGCTGCTATCTGCCCGAGGCGTGGCTGCAGGAGGCCGGCCTCAGCGGCGCGCAGCTGCTGGACGGCGCCATCGATAACGCCGCCATCAGGCCGGTGCTGGCGCGGGCCATTGATGAAACCCGCGCCATGCTCGAAGCCGGTGCGCCGCTGCTCGCCATGATCCCGTTTCGGCTCAGATTGCAAATTGCCGCTACCCTGCATGGCGGTCGCCTGATGCTGAACAAGATCGCCGGGCTCGAGCAGCCGCTGAAGCAGCGCGCCACGCTGGGCAAGGCGGACTGGCGGGGGCTGATTCTGCCGGTGCTCGGCGCATCGCTGTTTCCGCCCCGCGCAAGCCGCGCCCGCGCCGGCAGTAAGGAAACGGAGCTATCATGACGCCCGAACAGTATTGCCGTGACAAAACCCGTGGTTCGGGCTCTTCATTCTTTTACGCCTTCCTGTTTCTGCCCGAAGATCAGCGCCGCGCCATTATGGCGCTCTACGCATTCTGCCGCGAGGTGGATGATATTGCCGATGAGATCAGCGAGCAGGAGGTGGCGCTGGCCAAGCTGGCCTTCTGGCGTGATGAGGTGGGGCGTAGCTTTGCCGGCAAACCGCAGCATCCGGTCGGCCGTGAACTGAACTGGGCGCGCCACCACTTTTCCATCGATGAAGAGCTGTTGCTGGAGATGATCGACGGCATGCTGATGGATGTGCAGCGCAAGCCGATTCTCAAAGCCGCCGACCTATCCCTCTACTCCTACCGCGTCGCCGGCGTGGTCGGCCTGCTGAGCATCGAAATTTTCGGCTATCGCAACCGCCAGGCCCGCCATTTCGCCACCTCGCTGGGCGAAGCGCTGCAGCTGACCAATATCCTGCGCGATGTGGCGGATGACGCCCGCATCGGCCGTATCTACCTGCCGCAGGAGGATCGCATTCGTCTCGGCATCCCCGACCAGGACTTCAAAGACGGCCACTATTCGGATGCCATGCAGCAGTTGCTGCGCGAATATGGAGACAAGGCCGAGGCCGCCTATCGCCGGGCCATGGCGGAGCTGCCCGATGAAGATCGCGAAAGCCTGCGCCCCTCTGTTGTGATGGGAGCGATCTACTACGCGTATCTCAGGCAGCTCCGGGCCGTGGATTTCAATATCTGGCAGCATCCTGTGCAGATGCTGCCACTGAAAAAAATATGGATTGCCTGGCGCGCCTGGCGCTATGAGAAGAAGGCGACCAAAAAAGGGCTGCCGCTCCGTCTGGAGTTTTAGGGGAGCGCTGAACAACTCAGAGTATCATTCGTAACAGAGGAACAATATGGCTGACTATCAATATATCTATTCAATGCAGGGCGTGGGCAAAACCGTCGCCAACAAGAAAGAGATTCTCAAGGATATCTATCTCTCCTTCCTGCCCGGCGCCAAAATCGGCGTGCTCGGCCTCAACGGCGCCGGCAAATCCACACTGCTGCGCATTATGGCCGGGCTGGATACGGAAATTATCGGAGAAGCGCGGCCCGCTCCCGGCATTCGCATCGGCTATCTGCCGCAGGAGCCGGAGTTGGATCCGGCCAAGGATGTGCGCGGCAATGTCGAAGAGGGGGTGGCGCCGATCAAACAGGCGCTGGCCGAGCTGGATGCGGTCTATGCCGCCTATGCCGAGCCGGATGCCGATTTCGACGCCATCGCCGCCAAACAGGCCAAACTGGAGGCCGAAATCGAGGCTGCAGACGGCCACGATCTGGATCGCAAACTGGATGTCGCCGCCGACGCCCTGCGGCTGCCGGCCTG
>JALUYG010000117.1 GCA_027013105.1 Mariprofundus sp. | reverse complement strand
AACTCACCCCGAAAAAAACTTGTCCACGAAGTGTCCATGAGTGTCCATGTTACACTAAAAACAACCCCGTTGGTGTTTCCAAGTGTCCATGAATTGTCCATGAGTGTCAAACAAAGAAGGGCTGCCATTACTGGCAACCCTCAATATTTGTTGATATTTCAACGATTTTTAGTGGTGGGCAGGGAGGGAATCGAACCCCCGACACGAGGATTTTCAGTCCTCTGCTCTACCGACTGAGCTACCTGCCCGTATCTCTGCGGTTGGGAGCGCGCATTATGGGTGCAGGATTGCCGGATGCAAGCAAAAATAGCGGCAAAAATGGCGGCATCACGATACCAGCCATTGCAGGATCAGATCGCCAGCCAGCGTTGCGCCACCAGCCAGAGGATGACAATAGCGATAGTCATCTATCGCCGGAAACAGGATGACGGCCTGCTGCTTTAGTCTTGCCGCCACGCTTGCAGCGCTGCAGTCAGGGTGCGAAACGACCTGTGAATGTGGTGTGAACAGGGCCTTCCAGAATCAGATTCTCAGGCGTACCGGAGACCATCACTTCGCCGCCGGGCATCTCGATTTTCAGCGGTCGCACCGACCCCTCGACATGCCAGATGGCAGCCGCCGTGGCGCAGGCGCCCGAACCGCAGGCAGGGGTGTGGCCGGAACCGCGTTCGATAATATCGATATAGACATGATCGACGATCAGACCGGTCACAATCTCCACATTGCGGTCGGCCGGAAAATCCTCCACCGTTTCAAAAAAGATAGTGTGCGGATTGCCGATTTCGACATCAACATGGGCATCGCTCCGCCCGCTGATGCTGGCCGCCCCCATCTCAATGCGAATTCCATTCTGGCCTCGCTCGGCGCACACCGTGCGGTCAGCCAGTGCAATGGCAACCCGGTCTTGACCTGTTGACTGCATCAGCAGTTCGCCGACACAGCGCAGACCATTGCCGCAGTTGGCGGCTTCGCTGCCGTCATTATTAAAAATCCGCATGGCGGCATTCGCCGAGTCACTGTTTTCCAGCACCAGCAGCTGATCGCAACCGATGCCGTAACGCCGCTCGGTAATGCGGCGTACAAAGGCATCTGTCAATTCCGGCAGCGAAGATTCCAGTCCGTTGAGTATGATAAAATCATTCCCCTGCGCCTGCATTTTTGTAAACGGAATCATCGCCATCTCTCTTCCAATCTGCGTTTATCAGTGTTCATCTGCGTCTAGGATTTTGTATGTTCGACTTCGACTGTCGTATAGACACCGCCGCGTACATTGAATACGGCTGTCACTTTAAGCCGGCGCGGGTCAAGCAGCGCAATCAAATCATTGGCAATCATATTGGTGACCTGTTCATGGAAATGGCCTTCATCGCGGAAGCTCCAGTAATAGAGTTTCAGGCTTTTGAGCTCCACGCAGCGCTGATCCGGCACATAATCGAGCTTGATTTCGGCAAAATCGGGCTGGCCGGTTTTCGGGCAGAGGCAGGTGAATTCCGGCGAATCGATGCGGATATGATAATCGCGCTCCGGATTCGGGTTGTCGAAGGTCTCCAGGTGCCTGGTTGGCCGATTGATTGTCGCGCCCAGCTTGTCACTCATGTTCAAACCTCATGGTTTCCAAAATATCGATGTAAATTCGGGTCAGCGTTTCCAGTTCCGACACCGCAACCTGCTCGTTGACCTGATGGATGGTGGTGTTGGTCGTACCCAGTTCAGCGACCGGTACGCCGGCGGCGGCAAGAAAACGGCCATCGGAAGTGCCGCCGCCGGTATCGCGCAGGGTCTGTATGCCTGTCACGCGCTGGATGCTGGCGCACACCTGATCGAGAAACGGACCGTCCGGCGTGGTAAATGCGGTGGCGACATGATCGAAATCAAGGGTTACATCGCAATCGGTGCAGGCTGCTTCGATCGCCCGTTTGATCTCATCAAAATTGTTGCCCGGATTATATCTGATATCGAAAAATGCTTCGCAACTGCCCGGAATTACATTGGAGGCGCCGGTGCCGCCGCTGATATTGGTGATCTGGCAACTGGTGGCCGGGAAGCCGGCGGCAGGCTCGCCCCAGTCGATGGCGGCAATGCGCGCCAAGGCGGGCGCAGCACGATGGATGGCATTATCTGCATCCTGCGGATAGGCCGAGTGCCCCTGTTTGCCGTGAAATGTGGCGCGCACCTGCACCACGCCGCGGCGGCCACGACGAATGGTGTCGCCAACCGTTTCCGAACAGGATGGCTCACCGACAATCACAGCATCTGGCAGGCTGTTTTCAGCCTGCATTTTCTCGACCATGCGAATGGTGCCGTCAATAGAATCGCCTTCCTCATCCGAGGTGATCAATAACTGAACTGTCGGAATCGGGGCGTAGTCGCCGCACAGTTTTGCCACGGCGGCAATCCAGCAGGCTACCGCACCTTTCATATCCTGCGCGCCGCGGCCATGCAGAGTGCCGTCAATGATTTCACCAGAGAAGGGGGGGTATTGCCACTGCTCAACAGGCCCGGTCGGCACCACATCGGTGTGGCCGGCAAAGGCCAGGCGACCGGGAAGCTCTCCTTGTCGCGTATAGATGCTGTTGGTAATGCCGCCGGTATCAACATGCGTACGTACAAAACCGAGCGGGGCCAGGAGCGATTCAATGTAATTCTGGCAGCCGCCATCCTCAGGCGTCACCGATTGGCGCTGAATCAGTTTGACGGCAATATTGGTGGCGATTTCAGATGTTTGGATAGACGTTGGAGCCGGCATGGCGGCACCCTAATCAAAAGCGGCGCTGAAATCACTACTGCCGGGTGATGCTGCTGGGTGATCCGGGAAGCGTTGCTGTAGTGGCGGTTGATGAGTAATCAAATGCTGCTGGCCGACGCCATGATTACTGCAACCACTATTGAACATTGCTTCCCCATGCTGTCCGGCAATGAAAATAACAAACGTCGGGACACCAGTGACTTTTGGGTTTTAG
>JALUYG010000116.1 GCA_027013105.1 Mariprofundus sp. | reverse complement strand
AGCATTCCGCGATCTGGATACGGTTCATAAAGTCAACAGCTTTCTTGCAGAACAGCGCTTTCAACGTCCGGCCATTGCAGGCGGTCGCCACATTGACGCCTCGGCTCAGGCCGCCTTCAACAAGGTGACAGCTTCAGGCAAGCAAGCTAAAATCAGGCAAAATGGGCAGTTGACCATCCTCTATCCGATTCGGGCCGAACAGGCCTGCCTGGCCTGCCACGGATATACGGACAATATGCTCAGAGGCGTACTGATGCTGAAGCTCCCTACCACGGCAGCCAGCTCACGCATGCAGGATCTGCTCTCCAGCGCCATACTGGCCTTTGTTATTGTTATCCTGCTGTTTATCGCCATGGCAGCCGTGATTTTTCGCAATGGGATCACCAGGCCGCTGTTGGCTCTCAACCAAGCCGCCGAGACCATCAGCCGGGGCGATCTGGCATACCGAATTCGCTCACAACGCAAGGATGAGTTCGGCATTGTCGCCAACGCCTTCGATCAACTGGTTGAGCATCTGGAACAGGAGATCAAGGTTGAATCAGCACAAAAGAACCGCCAGAAACTGCTGACTGAAGCTGTCATCAGCCTGTCTCGCCAGACGGCCAAAGAAGCAATCCTGAAACATGTCGGAGAGCTGGCCATGTCCATGGTGCAAGCACGTTATGCCATGGTGACTTATACCGATGCCAAAGACGAACGTCACCTGATCCCGCTGGGTATCAGTGAAGAACAGATCGCAGCCATCACGCAGCAACCCAGAGGCAGAGGCTTGCTTGGGCTGTTCTGGAAGAAGCGCGATGCGGTACGGGTTAGCGACATCGCCTCTCACCCCGACAGCATCGGCTTTCCCGAAGGGCATCCCCCCATGCACTCGCTGTTGGGCGTGCCGATTGTATTCGCCGGGGAAGTGCTCGGCGCCATCTATCTGACCGATAAAACAGACCGTAATAACCCGGATCATGGCGCTTTCAGTCAGGATGATGAAGATGCCGTTTCTGTTCTGGCCTCGGCCTGCGCCATTGCTCTCTCCAACCTGCGCAATACGCAATCTGAGATGGCCCGGATCAACCGACGCCTGCACGCCAGAGAGATCGAACTGGAGCTGACAAATGAAGAGCTGACCCGCGCCAACGAGGCCAAGAGCCAGTTTCTGGCCAATACCAGCCATGAGCTGCGCACGCCGCTCAATGCCATCATCGGCTTCTCCGAACTGCTCAAAAACCCGAAGATGGGTGAGCTGAGCGATAAGCAGAAACGCTATGTGGATCATGTCCATGTCAGCGGTAAACGACTGCTGACCATCATCAATGATCTGCTCGATATCAGCAAAATCGAAGCGGGTATGATGCAGATCGATGAGATCCCCTGCCATCCCGGCCGCATTGCCGATGAGGTGAGGCAGGAGTTGGCGCCGCTGGCCGACAGCAAACATATCACCCTGGCGCTGGACAATAGCTGCCCGGACGATGAGCAACTCATGCTGGATGCCGGCAAACTGCACCAGATTATCGTCAACCTGACCGGCAACGCCATCAAATTTACCCCCGAGGAAGGCCGGGTGGATATCCGCATCAGCCTGGAAAAAAAGCGCCCGAACAAACCGGTTATAAAGGTGGAAATCAGCGACACCGGTTGCGGCATCGCCCGAGAGGATCAGGAAAAGATTTTCGAACCCTTTGTGCAGGCCAGCGGCGGGCTGAATCGCGAACATGGCGGCACCGGCCTCGGCTTGGCGCTAACCCGCCGCCAGATACATCTGCTGGGCGGCTCAATCGAACTGCAGAGCGAACCGGGAGAGGGCAGCTGCTTTACCGCGTCGCTGCCGACTGAGCCGGTTGGCGATGGCCATGCTGAACCCAGCACGGAGACGCCACAGTCGCCGGCCCACAACGATACTGAAGTATCTGAGGTCATCCCATCGAGCGCACCGCGACCGAAGATCTTGGTGATCGATCAACAGGACGCGCGCGCCGAGGCCGTTATCCACCTGATGGCGCAGCAGTGCTATGAAGCATACCGCACAGATATCGCCAACGCCGCCGAACAGTGTGATGCGCTCTGCCCCTATCTGATTATATTGGGCATTCCAGTTGAAGAAGAGCAGCTGCACCAACACCTCAATGCGCTGAAAACCTACAAGCAGACGCGCAGCCTGCCGGTGATTCTGGTCGGCGGCGATCCCGATACGCTGGAATTCTCGACCGGCCCGGTCGGCATGATGGAGAAGGGCATCAAGCAGCAGGAGGTGCTGGACATGATCTCCCGCTACTGCCGTTTCATCCCCAGCCATCCAGAGATGCCCTCCGTACTGGTGATTGATGATGAAGCATCCGTACGCGAATTTCTCAAAGATACATTGGCGGCGGAAGGCTTCAGGGTGCTGCTTGCCCGTAACGGACTTGAAGGCGTACAGATGGCGATCGAACGGGAACCGGATATGATCATTCTCGATCTGATGATGCCGCAGGTCAGCGGCTTTGACGTGATCCGGCAGCTCAACCGCCATCCGGTTGCCGCCAATATCCCGGTTGTGATCTATACGGCCAAGGATCTGACGCGCGAAGAGGCCCTCAACCTGGGCCGGGAGGCCGAACGCATCCTGATTAAGGGCAGCAGCGGCAGAGCCGATCTGGTGCGGCAACTGCAACGCATGGAACTGCTTTATCCGGCCCGCGCCCAGCTGATCGATCCGGTTCTGAACTGTTTTAATATGCGGTATATGAACCGTCGCATTGATCAGGAGATTGCCAACGCCCAGCGCTATACGTTGCACTTCTCGCTGCTCCGCTGGCAAGTTGACCGCTATGCCGACTATGCGGAACGTCATGGCGAGCGCTGGGGAATCGCTGCGCTGAAAGAGATTCTGGAGATCGTGCGCGTGGTCACACGGCGGGGCGACATCTGCGGCCGAATCGATGAAGCCGGTTTCCTGCTGTTTCTGCCGGGCATTGAGCCGGCCA
>JALUYG010000115.1 GCA_027013105.1 Mariprofundus sp. | reverse complement strand
TCGCTCCACGGCGAATGAACGCAAATCTCCTCTGTTGTGACACCATGCATCCAGATACAACCGCATATCCGCAATCAAGCGGGTCACGGTGCGAGCTTCGCACTCAAGCATATCACACAGACAGGATAAGCTCACCGGCGTTCGCCGCTGTTTTAAAAGCTTGTGCAAGCACTGAGCGCGTTCCAGTTTATCCATCACCCCTCCTCATTACATCACTTGCTTAGTCGAGCCTGCCACGATGGGACAAGATCTCCATTACGATTATAGCAGATGAAGCAAGCGCGTGACTGATGTTGTTACATTGCGGCAGTCGGCACTGGATAATCGGCCTGCCTGCCGGATGATCAGCCTGTTATCCAACGTGAATAATTTCATTCTGACTACCGACGCCGAGGTCAATCCTGCTGCTTCCAGATCTGCGATCTCGACATCCAGCGGCCAGTCGGAATGATGTGCACTGGTAATCATGGCCAACACGCATTGACCGACCTGTTTATTGAAACAGTTGGTATCGGAAAGCACCAGCGCAGGGCGTCGTTTGGTGGTGGAACGATCCGTAAAAGGGAACGGTACGACGACCACGTCAAAACGGTTAAAGGTCATGATATGCCTTTTCGTCCGCTTCCGAGACCCATTCAGTCAACGTGCCTTCCAGACTTTGTGTAAAGACAAAATCAACCGGCTGCGCCTTGCGCAGATGCACATCATCATCATCAATATCAAAAGCGATTGCATCTCCCGCCTGCAGATGAAGCAGTCTCCTCACCGGCTCCGGTATGGTTGCCTGATACTTTTTTGTCAGCTTGCTTGTTGCAGTCTGCATGAAATAGCCTCCTTGTCATAAGGTAAGGGAGTAATACTATCATTACATGCCATTTTTTCAAGACATTAACATTGCCAATCACAACCACTTATCCGTGATTTATTGATTGCAGCCACCGCACTCACGCACGATGCCGTACTGGTGACCCATAACCAAAAAGAGTTTGGCCGAATATTCGGATTACGGCTGCAAGATTGGGAAGCGGTATAATACAGTCTCATCACATTGAAGGCCTTGTTACGCTTGATGTGACTCGCCGCCGCCGTCAGTGTGCGCCGCCATGTCGGCGCTTACCTTTGAAATATTGAACCGCGATGCAACCGGCTTCGCCCGGCGCGGACGCATGCAGCTGGCGCACGGCGTGGTGGAAACGCCGGTGTTTATGCCGGTCGGCACGCAGGCGACGGTCAAGAGCCTGACGCCGGCCGATCTGACCGACGATATCGAGGCCAGCATTATTCTCGGCAACACCTACCATCTGATGCTGCGCCCCGGCGCTGATCTGATTGAAAAGATGGGCGGGTTGCATCGCTTTATGGCCTGGAATCGGCCGATTCTGACCGATTCGGGCGGTTTTCAGGTCTGGTCGCTGGGGGAGTTGCGCAAGATCGAGGCGCACGGCGTGCGTTTCCGCTCCCATATCGATGGCGCGGAAGTTTTTCTCGGGCCGCAAGAGAGCATGGCTATTCAACGCAAGCTCGGCAGCGATATTGTCATGGCCTTTGACGAATGCACCCCCTACCCGGCCACCGAAACAGAGGCGAATGATTCGATGCAGATGTCGATGCGCTGGGCAGCGGAGTGCCGCGAAGCGCTGCCGGCCAACGATCGGCAGGCGCTGTTCGGCATCGTTCAGGGCGGCATGTATGCCGATTTGCGGCTGCAAAGCCTCCGCGCCATTACCGATATCGATTTTGAAGGCGTGGCCATCGGCGGCCTGTCGGTCGGCGAGCCGAAGGCGGAGATGATGGCCATGCTCGATTCGCTGGCTCCGCACCTGCCGGCCGATAAACCGCATTATGTGATGGGCGTCGGCACGCCGGACGACCTGATCGAGGGCGTCGATCGCGGCATCGATATGTTCGATTGCGTCATGCCGAGCCGGAACGCCCGCAACGGCACGCTGTTTACCGACGAGGGTAAAATCAATATCAAGAACCTCAAACACTTCGACGACGAGCAGCCGATCATGCCGGATTGCAGCTGCTACACCTGCCGGAATTTTTCCCGCGCCTACCTGCGCCATCTCTATATGGCCAAAGAGATCCTCAGTTCGAGACTGAACACGCTGCACAACCTGCACTACTATTGCCACCTCATGCAGCGGGCCAGAACAGCGCTGGCCGAAGGAAACTGGCCCGGGTTCAGAGAACAGTTTTTACAACGCTATCGCGGACGTGCATAATGCGCCGCCGCATCGATTTACCCCATTGAGATATTATTCAGGAGCCTGATCCATCATGAAAACATACGCTACTTCCATCATCGCATCCGTTGCGGCAGCTGCGGCTGTAATTACACCGGCAAATGCCGCCGCAGCGCCCGCCGCCGGCAGCGGCATCGCCTCACTGGTTCCGCTGGTGGTGATTATGGTCATCTTCTATTTTCTGCTTATTCGACCGCAGCAGAAAAAGCTCAAGCAGCACCGCACATTGATCGAGAGCCTGAAAAAAGGCGATAAAATCATCACCGGTGGCGGCCTGTACGGCAAGGTGATCGACGTTCAGGAAGATACGCTGAAAGTTGAGATTGCCGACGGCGTGCGCGTCAAGGTTCAGCGCGCCACCATCACCGGCCTGGCCGACTAACCGGCTTTTGCGCCACGCGATCACGCCGCATATCCGCTCCCCCATAGATCACCCATAAGGAAACCGACCCATGCATAGCTACCCACGCTGGAAAATCTGGCTCATTTTAGCCACCCTGCTCATCTCGCTGATGGCCTCGCTGCCCAATATCACCACCGTGCCATCGTGGTGGCCGTCGTCATTGAGTCATCCAATGAGCCTCGGGCTGGATCTGAAAGGCGGCATCCATCTGGTGCTCGATGTCGATGTGGACAAAGCCGTGGCGCACAGCGTTGAAGAAGATATCGACACCGCCCGCCAGACCCTGCGCAAAGCCAGAATCCGCTATCGC
>JALUYG010000114.1 GCA_027013105.1 Mariprofundus sp. | reverse complement strand
CACAGCCAATGTTGTGCCGATGCTGCTCAATGTGCGGCTGCAGGCCAATGGCTTCCGCTATAACAAAACGGTCAACAAATCACAGGTCACCTACGACGGCAAACTCAAACTGTTTTCTGCCGGCGCCATTGCCGATGTTTACCCATTTGCCGGCAAATTCCGCATCAGCGGCGGACTCTATTACAACGGCAATAAATTGGACATCGTCGGCAAACCCGGTGCAGGCGGTACTTTCACCTTCAACGGCATCACCTATACGTCAGCTCAGGTCGGCACTGTCAACGGCACCATCGATTTCAATAATTTCGCCCCCTACCTGGGCATTGGCTGGGGCGATGCGATCTCCAGTGGCAGTCCGCTCGGTTTTAGCTTTGAATTGGGCGCAATGTACCAGGGCAAGCCGCAGACCTCGATCACCACCAGCAGAAGCGTACCCGGACTCAGCACCAGCATCGCTGCAGAAAAGAAAAAGCTGGACGACTCGTTGAAAAATTTCCGCTTTTATCCGGTGATCGCCGCAGGCGTGAACTGGAAGTTCTGACACGCAACAAACAGCAGAATTTTAAGCAATTATACCGAGGCTGAATGCAGTTGCCCGGCAATGCGCATCAGTTGCTGTTTGACCCATGCCGGGCCGGGTTTGTGTTGCTGCTCAAAAGAATTCGTTTCAAGCATATTCAGGGCGAAGATCAGCACATCCAGTTGTCGGGGCAGATAGGTCAGCATGGCCTGCAGCACCTGCGCACGAATATCCCACTGCAGTTCGCCGGCGCTGGCGCGCAATATCTGCAACAACGCATCATCATCAGCCGGCGGCGTCATTTCGACTGTTTCCATCGCCCGCAGACGGGATGACAGCTCCGGCGGCAAGGAATCCGCATCACCGCGCCACGCCACCACAACATGGCGCTGCAGATCGCGCGCCCGCTCCAGCAGGTGAAACAGCGCATGGGCGAACTGCTCCGGCATCGCGCCCGCCTCTACGTCGATCAACCAGTGGCTGCCGGGCTGCAGGAGATGCACCCAGCGTTGAACCATTTCACGGCTGTCGGCAGCGCTGCCGTGATCCGTATGCACCGTGAGTAGCGCAGCGCAGGGCAGATCGCAGGCCAGCGTGCGCAACAGATGACTTTTGCCCGCCACATGATCGGAAGTGAGCCACAGAGCGCCGCCGTGCACGCCCCATAACGCCAGACGATTGCAGCCCTGCTCGACGCCGGCATGCCACACCCACGCCCCGTAGTCGTACACGGGCGGCAGATGCATCTGCAACCTTAACTGCTGCTCCCGCCCGGCATCCGCCTCAGACTTCGATTCAGCCATCTTCGGCCGTCACCGCCTTTCGCATCCAGACAATCATATACTGAACACCGGAGAGGCAGGTAAAGGCGAACGTCAGCCATATCTGGAATTGCAACACCGCTTCGCCCGGCAATTTCCAGGCCAGATCCGACAATACCGTCAGCACCAGCATAATTTGCAGAAACGTCGTAATTTTGGAGGCGATGGTCGGCTGCATCTCCAGCTTGTGCGTCACCATCTCATAGGCCAGGGCGCCAACCAGAATAATCATATCGCGAAAGACCACGGCCAGAAACAGGAAGGTGGGCACCTGCTCAATCAAATAGAGCGACACGATCGTACTGATAAGCATCAGCTTGTCGGCCAGCGGATCCATAAATGCGCCGACCGTGCTGCGTTGATCAAAATAACGGGCAATGGCGCCATCGAGCATATCGGTGATGCCGGCCGCCCCCATCAAAATCAGCGCCAGCACCGGCTGATGCTCAATAATGGCATAGACAATAAACGGCGTAATCATAATACGCGCCAACGTCAGCATGTTGGGGATATTGAGAATGCGATCCTGCACTAGTGCGCAGCCTGTTGCTGAACCACCCAACCATCCACAGATGCCGTCAGCAGCATCCCCCGGCGCTGAAACCAGCGCTGCAGCCACTGATCATCCGGCCCTTTCATTTGCAGGCGATACTGCTGCTGATTTCTGTTGACCAGCCGCAGCGTCAGGCTGACAACATGGGGATCGCGGGCCAAATCCTCTTCAAACAGCGCCTGTTCGGGCAACGAAGCCTGGCGCTGCAGGATTAACACGCCGGTGAGCAGCGGCGCATGCGCCGGCGTCAATGATCCATCCGAAGCGCCCGCCAGAGGCTGACCACCTGGCGGCGCGGAGGCCGAGTCAGTGGATATCTGCGCGCCATCCGCTGTTTGACCGGCTGACTGTTCCGCATAGTAGGGGATATTGTGTTGCTGCAGATAACGCAGCACCCGTTTCTCATTGAACAGGATGCGCACGCCCTGCGCAGTCGGCACTGCCTTTTGCAGGAAGCGCACCGCTTTCACGCCGGCCGGAATCTGGCTGATGGCATGCTGCGGAATGATTCTGCGCCACAGTTGCGGCAGCGCCATATCCGCCGCCTTGCGAATATTGGCATGCAGCCAGTTGACATCGACGCCCTCAGTTTCCGCCGCCACATCCACCTGCATACGCGCATCCGGCGCTGCATAGGCAAGCGCCGGCAACAGCAGCAACGCCAACACGCCGCAATGGAACAGGCGATGAACGTTGCTCATTTGACCACTCGCAGATGACTGGCCTTGCGCGGCGTATCGCTCTTTTCCTTTCGATCTGAGCCGCCGCCATTGATCACCGTGATCCCGGCGTTTGGCGACGGCTCGTTTTTTTCAACCGCATGCGCCGCCTCTTCGGCGGGCTGATCATCATGCAGCGCCTGAGCCGTCTCATCCGACATATTGCTGCGCACCGCCTGAACAATCGCCTTGATCATCTCCGGCACGCTGTCGTCCCAGATGATGCCCTGTTCGAGATCGCCTTCGGGCAGATAGGCGGCCCAGATGGTGTGCATGGGAATGCGGCACGGAAACACCTGGCCGGAAAAAGAGAAATCGGACTCCAGCCTGTCGTCGCCGATGCGAATCTGCT
>JALUYG010000113.1 GCA_027013105.1 Mariprofundus sp. | reverse complement strand
CAACTATCAATACAGCAGCACCAATCTCTCCGGCGTGGCTGCCAATGCATCCATCTTTCAGCAAGCTCAGCTGGGGCGCCAGTCTACCGGCGAAATAACCAATTCGCTGACCTGGGATACGAGAGATCAGCTCATTAGCACGACCAGTGGCCATATCGATTCCTTAAGCATCAGCACGGCAGGGCTTGGCGGCTCCAACCGTTTTGTGGAATCATCCGTATCAAGCAGATGGTATTTTCCGTTTGGCAAAAATGAAAATATCGTGCTGAATCCATCGATGCGCTTTAACGCCATCCGTGGGTTCTCCGGCAAGGATGTGCCGCTGTATCGCCGTTATTCGCTCGGCGGCATCGGCAGTCTGCGCGGCTTCGACTCCTACGGCGTCACGCTTCGAGACCCGGCAACCGGCGAAATCGTCGGCGGTGATAACCAGGCTACAGCATCGCTCAACCTCTTTTTTCCGCTCCCCTATACGCAAACATCCGGTATTCGCGGCCTTGTATTCGCCGATGCCGGCAATGTCTGGGGCTCGGCATCGGTTGTCGTCAATGGCAAATCATTCAGCGCCAATGAACCATTCTCTTTATCACGCTTCCGTTATACGGCAGGGTTCGGCATAGAGTGGATTTCGCCGATTGGGCCGGTCGGGTTGTCGTGGGCATTTCCGATCAGGTCGCAGCCGCAGGATGTTCAAAAAAGCTTTGAGTTCGCGATTGGATCAACATTTTAATGTTGAATGGTTCAACCATCGCTTCCAACAAACATAATGACCACACAGGAGCAACATCATGATGAAAAATATTCGTATCAAGACCCTGCTAATCTCAATCAGCGCAGCATGTATGTTCGGGCTGACATCCCTGCAGGCTGCCGAACTGAAAATCGGATATGTCGATATCAAAACCGCGCTGGAAAGCACGGCCGAATACCAGCAGGGCATGAAGCGACTGAAGGCGCTGAGTGACAAAAGAATTAAATCATTGAAAGCGCTGAAAGCGAAAATTTCAAAATCGGAAAAAGATCTGATGGGGCAGTCGCTGGCCATGTCGCAGGAAAATCTGGCGCAGCGTCAACAGAAGCTGAAAGAGATGGGTAAAAATTTCCAGCGCATGCAGCAAGATGCGCAGGAGGAGTTATCCGCCGAGAAAAACCGTATGGATGTCGCCGCCATGGCAAAATTTCAGAAAGTCATTACAGCCTATGGCAAATCGCACCACTTCGACATGCTGCTACCCAAGCCGGTCTTCATCTATGCCGACCCGAAACATGATGTCACAGGCGATATTATCAAACTGCTGGATGCCAAAAAATAAGCTTGCAAGCGCATGAAATCCGCCCCTCTTAGCGATCTGGCCGACATGGTCGGCGGCGTCATTGAAAGGTGCGCCAGCGACAACGCAAATCCATGCATCACCGGCATCAACACGCTTAGCGCAGCCGGCCCGTCGGAGCTCTCCTTTCTGGCCAATAAACGCTATCGGAATGCACTGAAAATCACCGGAGCAGCCGCTGTATTGCTCTCTGCCAATGAAACAGCACCGGAGCGCTGTCATGTGATTCGCGTCGCCGACCCCTATCTGGCTTTTGCAGTCCTGCAGCGGTTTTTTCATCCACAACCGAAAGCCTGCGGAAAGCATCACCCCTCCGCTGTGATTGATCAGACGGCTGTGCTTGCCGATGATGTGGATGTTGCAGCCCATGTGGTAATCGGCGCAGATACGCAAATCGGCGCAGGAACCATCATCAAGTCCGGCTGCATCATCGGCGCCGGCGTAAGTATTGGCTCAGGCTGCTTGCTGCATGCCAACAGCGTGGTCAATGATCGCTGCATCCTGGGCGACGGCGTGATTCTGCAACCCGGCGCAGTCATCGGCTCGGACGGATTCGGCTATGCATGGAGTGGTTGCGAACATTTGAAAATCCCCCAGGTCGGCCGGGTTATTCTCGAAGACGGGGTTGAAATCGGCGCCAACAGCTGCATTGATCGCGGCGCGATTGATGACACGGTCATTGAGCGCGGCGTCAAACTCGATAACCAGATTCAGATTGCCCACAATGTGCGCATCGGCGCATTCAGCGTCATGGCCAGTCAGGTCGGGATATCCGGTTCCACCATGGTCGGCAAAGGTTGTCAGTTCGGCGGTCAGGCCGGGCTGGCCGGCCATATCCACGTCGGCGACGGCGTCAAACTGGCCGCCAAATCCGGCGTCATGTCCGATCTGGCCGCCGGCGGAACCTATGCCGGCGCACCGGCCATGCCACACCGCCTGTGGTTGAAAGTGTCGGCATTGATGTTGAAACTGCCCGAACTGTGGAAAACCCGATCCAGACAGTGATAGCGCTGTGATCAGGCCATACATGGCCTTTTTTACGGCATCAACGATCGTAACCGAACAGACCCTGAAACAGGAGTGATATAATGTCCGAATTAAATATTGATCAGATTATGCAGCACCTGCCGCATCGCTACCCGTTCCTGCTGATCGATCGCGTTATCTCGTTTGAGAAGGAGAAATCCATCCGGGCGCTGAAAAATGTCAGCTTTAACGAGCCGCAGTTTACCGGCCATTTTCCCGACCACCCGGTGATGCCCGGCGTGCTGCTGGTTGAAGCCATGGCTCAGGCCGGCGGCATGCTGGCTTTTCAGTCGGTTGAGGACGACCGCGAATATCTGGTCTATTTCACCGGCATTGACGGCGTCAAATTCCGCAAACCCGTGCGCCCCGGCGATCAGGTTATTTTTGAACTGACCTGCCTGCGCCGACGCGGCTATATGTGGAAACTGCACGGCGAGGCGTTTGTGGATGGTGCACTGGTCTGTGAGGGTACTTTGACGGCCACGCTGATGGCGAAAGAAGACGCATGACCAGTCTGATCCATCCCACAGCCATCATTGAAGAAGGCGCCAGTCTCGGCCAACAGGTCAGGATCGGCCCCTACTGCGTGGTCGGTGCGGATGTCCGTTTGGGCGACGGCT